>JAXDJQ010000076.1:0-3165 GCA_034667565.1 Actinomycetota bacterium | reverse complement strand
ATGTGCTTACGGTAGGGACGATCCGAAGTCATGGCGTGGAACGCATCGCAGCAGAAGATGATCCGGGCTTCGATCGGGATCTCTTCACCCTTCTTGCCGTCGGGATACCCGGCACCGTCGTAGCGCTCGTGACAAGCACGGACGATCGGACGGACGTCGGCTAGTCGCTCGATGGGCTCGAGGATCCGCTCGCCGAGGGCCGGGTGTTCCTCCATGACGGTGCGCTCTTCCTCGGTGAGGGGGCCGGGCTTGCGGATGATGTCCGACGGGATACCGATCTTGCCGATGTCGTGGAACAGGGCCCCGAGCTCTAGGTTCTTCATCGTTTGAGCGTCGAGCTCCATCTGGGCACCGACCTCGAGAGCCATGTCGGTGATCGAACGGGCGTGATCTGACGTGTATTCGTCCTTCGCCTCGAGAGCGTTCGCAAGCGCCTCGACGGTCGAGAGGAACGTCCGCTCCAGGTTGTCGAAGTTGCCCTTGTTGTTGATGGCGAGCTCGGCCTGGTGCGCGATGCCCTCGAGGAGGCGCATCTTGCGCTCGGAGAACTCGTAGCTCCCAAGGGCCGGAGCCGACACGGCGAGACAACCGAACCTGCCGTCCGTCCGTAGAGGGGCCACCGCCCACGTGACACCACGGCTCTCCTGAGAGACCCCTTCGATGTCGTCCATCGAACCGGGGGGCAGGACCCACGGCTTTTCGTTGGCCGCGAAGCGTTCGACCACGCCCTTCGGATAGCGAGCAACGGCCACTTTCTCCCGGTCGGAGGCGGAGTATCCCCACAGAGCCTCGGGCAGGAGGTCGCCGGTCTCTGGCTCTTGGAGCCAGATCGACGAACGAGGTGCTCCGAGAAGACGGCTGGAGAGTTCGACCGTTCGGGTTAGGACCTCATCCAGGTCCTGGGCCGCGGAGAGCTGACCGCTGAACTCGAGCAGTGAGCTGGCGATCTCGGCGCTTTCCTTCTGGTCCTTGTAGAGCAGTGCCTTCTGCATCGCTACGGAGCTCTGGTGGGCGATGCCCTCGAGGAGGCGCATGCGTTCGTCGGTGAAATGCCTGTCGGTCTCGTCGGGGCTGCGGACGACGAGCCAGCCACGAAGACCATCGCCGCTACGCAACGGCGCTATCGCGAGATTCTTGGAGACCACCCCGGGTGGGGTCGAGAAGAAGAAGTCTTGTTCTGCCGCGCTGAGACAGAACGGCGATCGCTTGTCGCCGAGGAGCCTTTCAACTGCCTCGGCCGACACGACCTCACGGATCACCGGCTCTATCGTGGGATCCCCCGCGTAACCACAGTGGGCCGTGCAGGTGGCTTCGCCGGTGCGATCGTCCTGCAACCACAGCGAACACTCACGCGCGCCGATCATTCGGGCCGTCTCGTTCACGGTGTCCTGACCGATCCGGAAGAAGGCCGTCGACCTCGTCACCAGGTCGGCGAACTCCAGGATCGCCTTCGCGTTGTCTGCTTCTTTGCGTTGAGCCTCGTACAACCGAGCGTTCTCGAGGGCGACCGAAGCGTGACCACCGAGGACCTCGATCAACCGGACGTCGTCCTCATCGAACTGCCCAACCCCGAGAGAAGAGACATAGACGACACCGATCAGCTTGCCGCCGTAAGACATCGGCACGGCCACGATCGATTCCTCGACGGCGGGGGTTCCGGGAACCTGATGGCCGTAGCTGATCTCTAGAGCGTTGGCTATCAGCAGACTCCGAGCGGTAGCACCCGCCTTACCCACGATCCCTTCTCCTATGGGCCGGGCGAGTTGCTCGGGGTGCTCCGCGAATACGTCTGCGAACTCGCCCCGCGCCGCTATGGGGAACAGCACACCCTCGTTATTGAGGAAGACGACGCAGCTCATGTAGTCGATCAGGGTGCGGAGCTCGTTAGCGATCGTCGTTGCGATCTCGCGAACATCGTTCGACCGGTTGAGCTTGCCCGCGAGGCTCTGGAGCATCTTCATGTGTGCGATCGATCGAACGTCGTGTCCTGTAGAGGTAACGCCCGGACGCTCGTTCGCATCGTCGTTGAAGAGAACGATCCGGTCCTTGCCGCGTTCCTTCGCGGTCATCATGGCTGCCTCGGAGCAAGCCACGAGTGCCCTCGGGTTCATCGCATGCTCGGGACCCTGCGCGATACCGATCGAAACCGTGAGCTTCCCCGCCGTTTCGAAATCCGTTTCGGTGACACGCTGGCTGATGCGCGTTGACAGTCCAAGGGCATCGCCCGCGTCGGACGACGGCATGATCACGCAGAACTCCTCACCACCGATGCGACACGCAACGTCGGAGCCTCGAACCGTCGTGCGGAGGATCTGAGCCATCTCGATCAACACGTGGTCGCCGACCCCGTGACCGTGCACATCGTTGACCTTCTTGAAATCGTCGATGTCGACCATAAGGAGAGATACGGAGTCGTGCGACCGCCCTGCTCTGATCAGCTCAGCTCGAAGTCGCTCTTGGAAGAACCTGTGGTTGTAAAGACCGGTGAGGGGGTCGGTCTGGGCCCGATGCTCGAGCTGTTCCCTCGTCTGCGCGTTGTCGAGTGCAAGTGCCGCCGCCTCACCGAACAAGCACGCGAGCTCGAACTCTTGGTCCGTGAAAATGTTCTGGCCCTCGCGGTAGATGTTCAGAGCACCGGTGACCTTGCCCCGAGCGATCAGCGGAACCGCGATCAGTGCCTCGGGGTCGATGGGACAGCCGGGGATGAAACGAACCCGTGGGTCGAGATGAGCCTCGTTGCTGAGGACGGGTTCACGGTGCTCCACTGCCCAGCCGGTTATGCCCCGACCGAACTCCGTCGGGCTCCGCATGATCTGGGCTGCATACGGATCGCGGGCGACGACGGGGGTGAGGGTGCGCTTGTCCTCGTCGGCGCGATAGATGACGAGCGAGTCGTGGGGCACGAGGTCCGAGAGGGTGTCCGCGATCCCGTCCAGGACGCGGTCGAGCGACTGCTCCGAAAGCAAGTGGTGATAAACGTCGGCGAGTCGCTTGTACGAGCCCTCGGGATCTTTCGCCCTCGGAACTGCCCCTGCCCTCGCGGCTTTAGTGCTCGGCAACTGCACCCCTTCGATTGGTCCCCTTTGATACGGCTTAAGGGACTATCGGCGAGAGGGGGCTTTGGCTTTACCCGGCTGCGAGCTTTACGGATTCGGCCTAAAACAT
>JAXDJQ010000075.1:0-3535 GCA_034667565.1 Actinomycetota bacterium | reverse complement strand
ACGATGATGGCTGGTCTCATGACCTCGCCTCCTTTGATCGTTTGTGCTTGAAGGTTTCGATCCCCACGAGAAGCAGCACCGAGATGGCAGCAAGTGACAGAGCGACGACGTAACCGGAAGCTTCCTGACGTTCTTCGAGAGCGCGGAAGACGTACAGGGTGGCGGTCTCGGTCTGGCCTTGGATCGAACCACTGACGATGAGCACCGCCCCGATCTCACCGAGGGCGCGGGCCGTAGATAGCGCCATCCCATAGAGAAGTCCCCACCTGATGTTCGGCAGGGTGACGCGGAAGAACGTCTGAACCTGGGAGGCGCCGAGGGTCCGGGCCGCTTCCTCTTCGTTCGTCCCGAGCTCTTCCAGTACGGGTCCAACCTCACGGATCACGAACGGGATACAGATGAAGATCGTCACGAGGATCATCGAGGGCAGTGCAAAGACGATCTGGATCCCGCGCAACGCGAAGAACTCTTGGAACCATCCGCCGTTGCCGAACAACAGCACCACCATCAACCCGACGGTGACGGGCGAGACGGCGAGCGGGAGTTCAACGAGCGCGTTGAGCAACTGCTTGCCGGGGAAGTCATCGCGGACCAAGACCCACGACGTGAGGACTCCGAGAACAGTCACTGTCACGACTGTGATCAACGTGATGATCCCGGTGAGCCAGAAGGCGTGTTTGACGTCGGCGCGGGAGAACGTCTCTTTGATCACGTCCAATCCGGAACCGACCGCGGTCCACACGATACCTACAAGTGGCGCGATGAGCAGGCCACCCACGTAGACCAAAGCAAGAGCGATCAATCCAGCTCGGATCAGCTTCGTGCGTGACGCGTGGGTACGGATCGCTCCTGAGGTGGTGCTCATATCTTCCGAGGCTTTCGCTTCAACAATCGGTTGGTGATGAGAACGAGCGAGAAAGAGATCAGGAACAGGATCGAGGCAACGGCGGCCGCCTCCTCAGGCCGGAACTGGTTGGCGAGCTGGAAGATGAAGACCGGTGCGGTAAGTGTTTTCCCCGTCAGATTGCCGGCCACGATCACCACCGCGCCGAATTCACCGATCGCTCGAGCGAAGACCAACAAGGCTCCAGCGACGATCGATGGACGTAACGCGGGCAGCACGACGCGGCGGAATGCCGACCATCCACCGGCGCCGAGAGAGAAGGCGGCTTCCTCCTCTGCGATATCGAGCTCACTGAGAACCGGTTGAACGGTTCGGATCACGAAAGGCAGAGTCACGAACAGAAGTGAGATGAGGATGCCGAGAGGCGCGAAAACAACGTCTGTCCCCCGGTCCTTCAACCATCCCCCCACCGGTGACGCGGGCCCGTAAAGCGCGACGAGCATCACGCCGGTCACGAGTGTGGGGATCGCGAAAGGAAGGTCGACAACCGCGCTTAGCAACTTCCGACCCGGGAACCTGAACCTGACCATGATGTAAGCGATGAGGGTCCCGAAGAAGGCATTGATCACGGTGCAGATGGCCGAGGTGATGAGCGTGAGACGTATCGCCTCCACCGCGCCTGTCGTCGCTAGTGCAGCGCGCAACTTGTCGAAGCCATCGCCGTACCCCTTGAGCAGGACCCCAACGATGGGCAGGAGGATGGCCAACCCCAGATAGAGGATGGCCACTCCCCTCAAACCCCAACGACCCAGATGTAAGCCTCGAAGGCGCGCGGTCCAAGGGGGTAGATCCGCGCGCCCTTCGATGGCTCGAGTGCTCATGGCTAGGCCTGCGCCTCCGCGAACGCCTTGGTGAAGACACCATCGGGCTCACCGAACACTTCGTCGTTGATCTGGTCCCATCCACCGATGTCGTCCAACGTGAACAGGTCCTCGACCGCTGGGAACCCTTCGCCACCCTTCTGGGCCTCGGCCTTGTCGGTCGAGCGAAGGAAGCCGACGGTCGTGTACAGCTCCTTAGCCTCGTCCGTGTGCAGGTACTCGACGAACGCTTCCGCGACCTCACGGACGCAGTGCTTGTCCACGTTCTTGTCGACGATCGCAACCGGGTTCTCGATCATCACCGTCGACGGCGGGATGACCATCTCGTCGGGAAGACCTGCCTTGTTGGCTGTGAGGATCTCGTTCTCGTAGGTGATCGCAACGTCGCCGTTACCGGCTTCGAAGTTCTTGATCGAGTCACGAGCCGACTTGTCGAGCACGGTGACGTTACTGAAGATGCCGGTCAGGAGCTCCTGTGCTCCAGCCGTGTCCCCTTCCTCGACCCCGGCGTGGCCCCGCATGGCGGCGCCGTAAGCACCGACGATGTTCCATCGAGCCCCACCCGACGACGCCGGGTCGGGCGTCAGGATCTCAAGACCATCCGTCGTTAAGTCGTCCCAGTCGGCGAGACCTTCAGGATTGCCTTCGCGAACATCGAACACCGCGATCGATGAAGAGACCATCCCTCCATCGGGCTGTTGGGTCCAGTCGCTGGTGATGAGACCAGCGTCCACGACCTGATCGATGTCGGGTCCGAGCGATGCGGCGAAGATGTCTGCCTCGAAACCGTTAACTATGTTGGCGGCCTGAGTCGTGCTACCGCCGTAAGACTCCTGGAAGATGATGTTCTGGTCGTCGTGTTCTTCCTTCCAGAGTGCCTGGAACGCCGAGATGATCTTTCCGTACACCTCACGCGGCGTGGAGTATGCGGCGAACGTGATGACCGGTGTCTCTGCTGCGGTGCACTCTCCGGTTGCTACATCGTCACCGGTTGCTTCGGTCGACGGCTTGGACGAGCACGCCGCACCCAGAAGCCCTAACGCGAGCAACGCGGCAAGGAACCTCTTGTCTATACCTCTCACTTCAATCTCCTCTCAGATCGAACCAACTCACGGCAGCACAACAAAGGCCTCCGGTCGTCCGGTTGACCTAGAAGGGCAGCGATGCCCGATTACTGGTCGAGACGGAGCTTCGTTGACGTCTCCAGCCCCACTACACGCCCCTGATGGATCTTGATGACGATCGAGCCGAACTCGATCTGCCTCAGGGCCTTGCTCACCTCGATCAGGATCGACTCCTCGATATCGAGGTCGCCGGACGCATCGGGGTGGCCGTTGGGAGCCGGAGCGCTTGCTCTGTCTTTCACAGGCACACTCTTACAGGAGTGTTATAGGAGTGTCAAATACCCCCAGGTGTTAGGCGGCAGGGAGGGGCACAGAGGCGGCGAACTAGATGGTCATGAGAAAACTCATCGCTACCGCCATCGTGGCCCTACTGGTGGCCGTGTTAGCTCCGGTGGGTCACACGGACACGCCGAAGCTGGCCCTGGTTCGGGTCCATTTCACATCTATGGATCAGGCCGCCTACCTGATGAGCCACTTCGACGAAACCCACAACCACTCCGACGGACAGATCGAGCTGCTGCTGTGGCCCGGAGACCGCATCCGCTTGGATGAGATGGGCCTGGACTACGACGTGCTCACCGAGGACCTCGTGGCCCGAGATCTCGCTCTCAACGCGGGACCGCACCCCCTTCAGCACCTCCCCGGCCCCGACTACTCCGATTACCGGCACCTAGCGGACTACAACA
>JAXDJQ010000074.1:0-5635 GCA_034667565.1 Actinomycetota bacterium | reverse complement strand
AGCGCGGGACTATACCTAGTCCTTCGGGCGGTTCCGGGTCAGGAAGCGAAGCAGGACGATCGTTACCTCGTAGAGCAGCCACAGGGGTATCGCCATGGCGAGCATCGTGTAAGGGTCCTGGCTCGGCGTTACTACGGCTGCGATCGCGGCGATGCCGACGATGGCGGCCTTGCGGTGGCGCCGGAGCGTATCGACGGAGATGACGCCGGCCAAGCCGAGGAACAACAACACGAGTGGAAGCTCGAACGTGACCCCGAATGCGATCAGCATCAGACCTACGAAATTGATGTAGCCATCCGCCCTCAGGAAGGCGACGAGGTCGTTCCCACCGAGGGAGATGAGGACCCGCAACCCGGTGGGTAGCAGCAGGTAAGCGAACGTTGCCCCGATGAGGAACAGGATCACCGAAGAAGCCACGAAAGGAAGGGCGTAGCGCTTCTCGCTCTTCTTCAGCCCCGGGACGATGAACGCCCACAGCTGGTAGAGCCACACCGGTGACGCAAGGATCAGGCCCACCATAGCGGTCAGCTTCAGGCGGACCTGGAAACCCTCCATCGGGGTCGTCTGGACGAGCTTGCACCCCTGGGGGCCGAGCTTCTCTGGAGGGAGGGTGCAGAGGGGCTTGATTATGAAGTTGAACAAGGGGTCGTAGAAGATGAACGCGAGGACGGACATCAAGATGAAGACCGCCAGAGAAACGATCAGGCGCGTTCGGAGCTCGTCGAGGTGCTCCACGACGCTCATCTGAGCGCCCTTCTTCCTGGCCCTCCGGCGCCGGAGGAAGACTCCTCGCCGCTTCCTCAGGTTCGAGGCATCACTCATCGTCGAGCTGGGGTGGGGGCGTTTCTGCGGTGGCGTCTTCTGCAGGGGCCGGCTGGGAGATCGAGGCGGGTTTCTCGTCCTCGGGCCCCTCATCGTCGTTCATCCCGGACTCGAACTCGGCCCTCATGTCGCTCGCCTGGCGCTTGAACTCGGCCAGCGCCTTCCCAACGGACCTAGCTATCTCAGGGAGGCGTTGGGGGCCGAACACGATCAATGCGATGACCCCCACGAGAAGGACCTCCAACGGCCCTATCTGTGGCATGGGTTCAGTCTAGAGGCGCGTGATGCCGTTCAGTCTAGGAGGAGCGCCGAGCGGGGGCTCCCTTAGGAGTGGTTGCTACCGAGGACCTGCTCGAACCAGTCGTCCGACTCGAGGAGGTCGTGGAAAGCGATCAGATCGTCGTGGTCGATCGGGGGGCCGGAGTGCACTTCCAGGGCCTCTGCAGGCACGTGGATCAGGGTCGGCATAACGCCACCGGAGAGCAGCAACCGCACCACTCGCTCGTCGGCCGGCTTCTGAACGAAGTCACCACAGTCCGGACACGAGAACCCGTACGTGTTGCCTCCCGACTGAGCACCGATCCTCAAGAGGATGTCGTCGGCGGTCAGGTCAACCTCTCCACAGCCTGGGCATGTCGCCTTGATCGTCGTCATGCAATGGTTATCGGCCGGGACCGCCAGAGGTTTAGTGCGCATTTCTACCCAGAACATTCCAGGGCGCTAGGGCTTAAACCGGGCCATCCGGACGCCGATGGATATAGGTATGGCTATCTTCGGTAAGCAAGGGGAGGTTTCCCCACCCGCGACCACCAAGTGGCAGGAAGCCTTGGAAGCGACCCTGCGCGTCTCCGAGATCGCAGCGTCCGCCACCGCCCTTCCCCAGGCAGTACACGCGATGGTTCAACACGCCACCGGTCTCCTCCGAGCGGAGCAAGGATCGATCATGCTCGTGGAAGACGGGGCGAACTCCCTGACCCTGGTTGCGGCTATCGGCTTGCCCCCCGACGTTGGTGTCGGCTCGCAGTTGCCCGCAGGAGAGAGCGTCGCCGGCCGGGTGCTTGCAACCGGACAACCTTTGAAGCTCGGTCAGGTGGACGCGGACGCATTCGTGAACTTCGTTCCCAAAGCGCGCACGATCTCATCCAGCGTTGTAGTACCGCTCCGGGTATCGGGACGACCGATCGGTGTGTTGAACCTTGCTCGTTTGAACCCGGGAAACCTTTTCACCGACGAGGACGTCCGTATCGCTCAGATGTTCGCCGACCAAGCCGCCGCTTTGATCCACCGAGCGCGCCTTCACGAACAAGCCGAACACCGGTCGTCCGACCTGATGGCTCTGGTCGAATCCAGCAAGGGATTGCTCGGCACCCTGGACATCGAGTCGTTGTTGCAGCAGGTCCTCGATGGAGGGACAAGGTTCTCGGGATCGAGCGACGGGTTCGCTTGTCTCTTCGATCACGAGACCGGCGCCCTTTCCCGAGGCGTGTTCCGCGGCCTCGACAAGGGACAGATCCGGACCCTCATCGAGCATCCCGACGTCTCCGATGCGATCGAGCGAGCCGACCTCGCTGTGGTCACGCTCCCCGCGATCGGAACCGTGATGGCTCTGGGGCTGCGGACGACGCGCAACACGAAAGGTTTGTTGGTCGTCGTTGCGAAGCCGGAGGTGGTTGAAGGACGGCGCGAGCTCCTAAGAGCGTTCGCACAACAATGCGCGACCGCCATCGGAACGGCAGAGCTGCATGCGGTTATCGAGCGCAAGGAATCGGAGCTCACGTCCATCATCCAGGGAGTTCCGAACCCGATCATCTTGGTCGATGCACGGGGCCACCTGGTTGCGGTGAATCCGGCGTCCGAGCAGTTGTTCGGTATCTCCAGCGTCTTCACGGCAGGAACTCCAGCGCGAGGCACGCTAGGGAGTCCACCGGTCGAAGATCTGCTCGTAGCCGACGGAGCGATGCAGGGTGAGGTGCTGATCGGCAACCCCCCGCGGACCTACAAAGTGAGGGTCAACGACGTGCGAACGCCGGGGGCACCCATGGGACGTGTCTTGATCATGGACGACATCACCTCGGAGCGAGAGATGGTGCAAACGCAGCGAGACTTCGTCGCGATGATCGGTCACGAGCTTCGGACGCCACTGACGATCATCAAGGGCTTCGCCCGGATGCTTCTGAAACGCGTCGACAAGGCTACGGTCGAGGAATCACGGGAGGCCCTGAGCACCATCGACGCCAAAGCGGAGCACCTCGAGCGCCTCCTCAAGGACCTCCTCTACGTCTCTCGGATCGAATCCCGGGAGGCATCGCTCACGATCGAATCCGTGCCTATCGGCCAGCTCCTCAGCGCCGTTGGCAACGATGTCATCAAGGACCATCCCGGACGGGAGATCTCCCTCGAGGTGAATCCTCAGTTGGAGTGGCCCTGTGACGACGCCAAGGTTGGTCTTGTCGTCAGACATCTCATCGAGAACGCATTGAAATATTCGGAGGCCCCCAATCCGGTTCTCGTGCGAGCGAAGGATGAAGGAGAGAATCTCCGCGTCGATGTGATCGACAAGGGCGTCGGGATGGTTTCCAGCGATATCCCTCACATCTTCGATCGGTTCCGGCAGGTCGACGGCTCGTCCACACGCGAGCACGGAGGAACGGGTGTCGGGCTCTATCTCTGCCAACAGCTGATCAGGGTTCACGACGGCCGCATCTGGGTGGATTCCTCGTGGGGCAAAGGATCGACGTTCTCTTTCACCCTCCCCCGTCGGTCGATCCGCGCCGATGTCGTGAAGATCGGCGGGACGTCTGCCGAGGCCGCTACTCAGGCGTAAACCGCACTAACCTCTTTCGCCATCGTCGTCACGGCGTCCGCTATCTGTTGTGGCGCGATGGCGCGCACCCCGTCGCCGATGCTCAGAACGAGAGCAGCCACCCACTGAGGCTTCGTGTACGCGAGCTCTACCGACCGCCACCCATCCGGCAGCGTCGACGCGGACCTAACCGGGTAGTACTCCTCGAACCACCTAGCCACTGCCGGGGAGATCTCGAATGTTGCGCGTGGTTGACCCGGCCGTTCGCGGAATGCGCCCGAGTAAGCCGTCGGATCGAAGTCGTCGGGGATATCTGCCGCCGCATCCATGACAGTCGCCGACTTGATCCTGTCGACGCGGAACATCCGTTCCTCCGCAGAGAGATGGTCGAGTGCGACGAGGTACCAGCGCCCCAGCGCGGCGTATAGCGACCACGGATCGACCTCACGGGTCGATATCTCTCCCGACGACGCCGAGAAGTACTCCAACAGGAGACGCTTCCGATCAGCCAGAGCCGTCTGGATCGCCTTCAGGTGATCCGATGGATCTGCCTCGAACCGGACATCTACGAGGGAGGCGCCCTCGTCCGTGGTCCCAAGGGCAACACCAAGCTTCGCAAGGGCGCGCCGCAGAGCATCGGCCTCTTCCATCTCGGGCATGGATGCCATCGCGGCTCCACCTGCGTATAGCGCAAGGGCTTCGACCGGGGTCAACCGCAAGGGGGCCGCGAAATAGTCGGCCATCCGCACGTGGACGAACCCCGAATCGAACTCGACGTCGATCAGGTCACCGGGCCCATAACCGGGTAGGCCACACATGAACAACAGGTTCAGGTCCTCGACCAGGTCGTTGCGCTTGATGCCGAACTTCGCCGACAGCTCGTCCACACTGACCCCCGGATGCTTGATCGCATAAGGGACGAGAAGCAGGATCCGCTTCAAACGTCTCGCGAGACGCTCCGATGGTTCCGTCATCCTGCGAACCTCGCGAGCCGTTCCTTCATCCGCGCTCTTGCCTCCGGGGGGCTCAGCACCTCGGCATGGGATCCCCACCACACCGCGAAGGAGGCCAGCGCGTCGAGGTTCGCGACCGGCATCTCCACATCGAAGGATCCGCCCGGACCTTCGCTCGTTCGCGCCCCTGGGAGGTTCTGCTCCGGCCACCATCGCAGCGTTGGGTCGAAGCGCACGGTAGCTACGACGTCTTCACCCTCGTTCCCGACATGGGCGAGGACGTGCTTCTCGGCCGAGAATCCCGAAGGCACATCGTAGGAGCCCTCCAGACGTTGTGGCTCGGTCGTGATGCGCGCTACCTTGAAGGTTCTCGTGTCGTCGCTACGGTCGTCATGTCCGACGAGATACCAGTGACCCTTGCGGTGCACCAGTGCATAGGGCTGGACCGTTCGTGTCGTCGCGGCATCCGAACCCGCTGCTTGGTACTCGAATGCGATCGGGATGCGCTCTGCCACCGCGGAGTAGAGCGGGCCGAGCAGCGGCTGTGAAGCCGCCACGTCGGCGTTCCAGGCCAGACGGGCACCGCTCGATGTCTCATCGATCGCACCCATCGAGAGCTTCATGACGCCACTACCCGCCTCTTCCTCGACACCGAGGACGGCGCTCGCAGCGATGCGCAGGGCGGCGAGCTCATCCGCCTCGAGATCGAGCTCCGGCAGGTAGTAGCTCGATTTGGGGATGATGTAGCCGGGCGCGGCATCCCCGAAGACCTCGAGAGCCTGTGTCTCCACGGGGATGCCCATCGCTTTCAGATCGGCCTTGTCTCGCTCGAACGCCCGCCGGAAGGCCTCGTGGGTCTTTGCGGTCTCATAGCCCGAGATGCGCTCGCGGATCTCCTCCGCGGTCATCGGCCGCTCCGTCTCCAGCAGGGCCGCTATGAGGTTGATGAGTCGTTCGATCCGCCGCATCCCCAGAGGTTAAAGCTGCCGTCCACTACTCACCTGTGGCCCAAGCCCTCGACTGGAAGCCCGCAGGGGGGTGTACCAAGTCCTATAGG
>JAXDJQ010000073.1:0-8414 GCA_034667565.1 Actinomycetota bacterium | reverse complement strand
GAAGTCATCGATGAAGCCGAGTAGCCCCAGCGAAACGATCGTGCCTATAGCGAGGAGTCCCGAGTCCTTGGGGGGGAAGAAACCCTCGGTGCCTAGGTGACCGAACACGTAGCCGAGAACGCTTCCGATCAGGATGACGAGACCGCCCATCGTCGGCGTTCCTCGCTTCTCGTAATGCGCCTTGGGACCCTCTTCTCGGATCAACTGACCCCACCCACGGCGACGGAACATCCGAACTGCCACGGGGGTCCCGAGGAGGCTGACCACGAGGCCGATGAACCCGGCAAGCATGATGTTGGTCACGCGCTGACCTCGTATCCGATCGCGGCGAGTGCCTCGCGAGCCACCACCCGATCGTCGAAGGGGATCGTGTGATCGCTGAACTGCTGGCCCGTCTCGTGGCCCTTGCCGGCAATCACAACCACATCACCGGGCCGGGCTTGGCCCAGGATCCATCCGATCGCCTCGCGGCGGTCGACCAGCGTCGCGTCGGGACCGTCGGCTCGCTTCGTTGCAACCCCTTCGAGGATCTCTCCGATGATCGCGTCGGGAACCTCGCTGCGCGGGTTGTCCGAAGTGACGACCATCACATCGGCAAGTGTTGCGACGACGGCGCCCATGAGCGGACGCTTCCCTCGATCCCTGTCTCCGCCACACCCGAAAGCGCACAAAACCCTGCCCCCGTGCGCGTCGGCCAGAGGCCGGGCCGCGCGCAGGACGTTGTCCAAGGAATCGGGAGTGTGCGCGTAGTCAACGACCACGGAGAAAGGCTGACCCGCGTCGATCGACTCGAACCGGCCCGGAACTGCTGTGAGGGAGCCGAGGCCGTCTGCGATCGCATCTAGGCCGATCCCGGCCTGGAGAGCTACGGCAGTCGCGCCCAGACAGTTCGAGACATTGAAGTGTCCGACGAGACGGGTCGCAACCTCGAATCGGCCTTCTGGGGTCGCTATCGACAGGGTGGTTCCAGATGGCTCCAGCTTGATCTTTTCCGCTCGCACGTCGGCATCCTCGGACAAGCCGAACCCGATGCAAGGGATCGATGCTGTCTCGAAGAGCTTGGCACCGTAGGGATCATCCACGTTGACCGCACCTCGCTCGGCACGCTCGGGTAAGAACAGAGAAGTCTTCGCAGCGAAGTAATCCTCCATCGTGGGATGGAAGTCGAGATGGTCCTGGCTCAGGTTCGTGAAACCGACCGCGGCGAATCGCACGGCATCGACCCGATGCAGCACGAGGCCATGGGAGGTCACCTCCATCGCGATGGAATCAACACCGTGATCGCGCATGTGAGCGAACAAACGTTGCAGATCGAGGGATTCCGGGGTCGTGCGGATCCCGGGCTGCACTTCGTCTCCGATGCGGGTCTCGATCGTTCCTATCAAGCCGGTCGTCCGGCCTGCAGCTCGCAGGATCGACTCCAGCAGGAAAGCCGTCGTTGTTTTCCCATTGGTGCCGGTCACGCCCAGGATCGTCAACTCCGCGGCGGGCTCGTCGAAGAATCGGGACGCCATGTGCGGCATGGCGCGCCGGACGTCGGTGACGATCGCTTGAGGGACCTCGAGAGCAAGACTGCGCTCTACGCAGAGAGCCGCCGCACCTTGTTCGACCGCGTTGCCGGCGAACTCGTGTCCGTCCATCACCGTTCCGGGGATACAGAAGAAGAGGTCCCCGGCGCCAACCTTGCGGCTGTCGTAGCTGAGGTTCTCGACCTCTACCGTCGGTGACCCGTTCACCTCGACCAACAAGGTTCCCGCCGCACCGACGAGGTCGCCGAGGAACACTTTCTTCTCCGTAGCCATCGCTCGGATGCTAGTCGTGGGCTGGGGCAGCTTCGGCTGCCTCGTGCTCGATGGCACGGGCCGCCTTCTCGGCGTCGCCGGTGGGGGCAACCCCGAGGTGGCGCAGAGCGAATTCCATGATCGCCCGGAACGTGGGGGCCGCCGTAGAGCCTCCCCAGATCGGACTCGGGTCATCGAGCATCACGAACACAACCAGCTCCGGGCGATTAGCGGGGGCGAAGCCACCGAACGACCCCACGTAATCGTTCCCGTAACCACCGCCTGGCGACGGCTTCTGCGCCGTCCCCGTTTTCCCCGCAACCTCGTAGCCCGGGATCTGCGCTTCGATCCCGGTTCCGCGAGCCACCACGCCGTGGAAGATCCGCCGCATCTTTGAGGCGGTCTGACGCGAGACGACGGAGCGCACAGCAGGCGCAGCCGCGGTCTCGATCTTTCCATCGGGACCCATCGTCGAGTAGAGCAGCTTCGGTTCAACCCAGACGCCGCCATTAGCGATCGTTTGATACGCGGCAGCCATCTGCAGTGGTGTGACGGCAACACCCTGACCGATGGGGATCGTGCCGATCGTCGACCCCGACCATTGACTCCGCGGCAGCATGATGCCGGGAACCTCGCCGGGGAAATCGAGACCCGTTGCCGAACCGAATCCGAACTTCTTCATGTAGCTCTGCAGCTTGGCGCCGCCAAGCTTCATGCCGATCTCAACGGTCCCGACGTTCGACGATTGCTCGATGATCTCCGTAACGGTCATCTTCTCGGTGGGATGGGGATGCGAGTCGTGGATGGTGCGGTCGGCGACCGGTATCGAGTAAGGGACGGTGAAGGTCGACTTGGGAGTAACGATCCCCTCTTCGAGGGCCGCCGAAGCGGTCACGATCTTGAACGCGGAGCCTGGCTCGTAAACATCCGTGACGGCCCGGTTCCTCTGGGCGTCTGGTGGCGCCTTCCCAGGATCGTTCGCATCGAAGGTCGGCACGTTCGCCATAGCGAGGATCTCACCGGTGCCGACACGCATCACGATGGCCGAACCGGCGCTCGCGTTGTACGTGCGGGCCGCCTGCGCCAGCGTGTGCTCGGTGAAGAACTGGATCTCTTTGTCGATGGTTAGGAAGAGCGAGCGTCCAGGCTGGGCCCTCGTTTGGGAGTACTCGGCCTGCGGGAGAGGAACGCCGGCGGGATCCTGTTCGAGGGTCATCTCCCCCGGTTCACCAGCCAGGATCCCGTCGTACGCCCCCTCGATCCCCCCGAACGCGGTCCCTTCCAGATTCACGAACCCGAGCAATTGCGAAGCCAAGCGTTCCCCCGGGTAGTAGCGCTTGGGTTCGTCCTCGAAATAGATGCCGTCGACGTGCAGGGCCTTGATCCGCTTCGCGAGCTCCGGATCGACCTGACGCGCGATGAAGTCGAACCGATCGTCGGGACCAGATCCTCGAAGCTTGCTTTCGATGTCGAGTGGGTCCTCGTGGAGTACGCGCGCCAGCTTCGCTGCACCATCTACCGGATCGGTGACGTGAGCGGGATCGACGAAAACCATCTTGTAGTCAAGGGTGATGGCAAGGCTCTCTCCGTTGCGGTCCAACACCGAGCCGCGCTTCGCCGGGAGCGGAATGACTCGCTCGCGTTGCCGAGCGGCCAACTCTTGGAACTTAGGAGCCTCGACTATCTGGACTACAACGAGACGTGCCGCCATGAGACCGAAGAGCAAAGTGAAGATCACGAAAAGGGCTACCAGTCGACCCGGTGTCCTACTCTTCTTTCGACGCCGGGGCTGCGCAACGCGCTGTCTTGCACCCTGTTGAGTGCGGCCTCGCGTCGGTCTCCTATCGCGAGGATGGGCCGACCGACGAGTCGACCCATCACGGGAACGTGTTCTTGTGTGTGCTCCGGCCATCTAGGGCGCCGACCCCACTGCGCTGGCCGCTCCGGGGAGGGGGAGATCCCCATCTTTCAAGGCATCTGCGAGTCGGTTGTCCGACCCCACCCTCACTTCGGCCACGATGTATTCGATGTTCGTAGGAGGAACCATCCCCAGAGTGGTTCGCGCGTAGCGTTCGATCCGACCGGGGCTCTCGAGGAGCGCCTTCTCTGCGAGCAGCTCTTCCTTGCGCTCTTCTGAAACGGCCAAACGTTTGTTGATCTCTTGCAACTTGAATGCAGATTGCGCCAGCACCACCTGAGTTAGCAACACCCCGGCAATGATTGCAACGACCGAGATGCATCCCACGATCACCAAGGGTGCGGTCCGGCGCGAGCCCGAGCGCTTTATCAGCGACCGACCTCGTCGACGGATGACCCTCAGATCAGACTTTGTCGTCGACTGACTCTTGAGTTTGGTGGCCGTCGCGCTCAAGCGCTGCGCCTTTCTTCTTCTTCGAGCTCGGCCGGATCGACGCGCTCAACCGCGCGCAGCTTCGCTGCCTCTGCGCGAGGGTTCAGATCGATCTCCTCTTGTGTCGGTCGCACCGGCCGGCGGGTAAGGAGCTTCACGCGCTCCTTCTTTCCGCACACACAGACCGGGAACTCCGGTGGGCACACACAACCGCGTGCTTGCTCCACGAAGAAACGTTTGACGATGCGGTCTTCGAGCGAGTGGTAACTGATAACGACGACCCTGCCCCCAGGCTCGGAGTAGTCGATCGCGTCGGCTAGTCCGAGCTCGAGGGCCTCTAGTTCTCCATTGACCTCTATGCGCAGAGCCTGGAAGGTCCGTCGAGCGGGGTGGCCCCCGGTACGACGAGTGGCGGCCGGTATCGCCTCTTTCACGATGTCGGCCAACGCCCGCGTACCGGAGACCGGACGGGACCTAACTATCGCCTTCGCGATGCGGCGAGCGAAACGCTCTTCGCCGTATCGAGCGATGACGCGCGACAGATCTTGCTCTGCGTAGTTGTTCACGACGCTCTCCGCTGAGAGGGACTGAGTGGGGTCCATCCGCATATCGAGGGGTCCATCGTTGCGGAAGCTGAACCCACGATGCGCTTCATCGAGTTGGGGTGAGGAAACGCCAAGGTCGAGTAGGACTCCGCGAACCGACGCAACCCCGAGTCGTTCCAATAAGGCCGCGAGGTCTTTGAAGTCACCACGAACGAGCCGAACCCGATCGGAGTACGCGGAGAGGTAGGACTCGGACGCCCGAAGGGCGTCGGGGTCACGATCGATCCCGATGAGCTCAGCTTGCGGGGCTGCTTCGAGGAGGGCTGCTGCATGACCGGCGCGGCCGAGCGTCGCGTCGACGACGACTCCTCCGCTTTCCAGTGCAGGAACAAGGAGCTCGACGCAGGTGTCTCTGAGGACGGGCCTGTGGCCCGGCTGGTCGACGGGTCCGTGTCCTGGTTCGTACGGGCCAGCTCCGTGTCCCATGCAGGCACCATCTCTCCCTCCTAGCGGCCTAGTGCGCGAGTTGCGACCGAGAGCATCCCGAGGATCCCTCCGACCGACGCTCCGGTAAGTGCAAGTAGGACGAGGCTCTGGCTGAGCTCTCTGGCGAGACCGTCCTTCTCCATCGTTGCGACCTTCGTGACCATTTCCTCCCCCTCCCTAGAAATCCGTGAGCTCTTCGACCGCTGCCTCGAGGGCACCGGGCTCGAGCGATGCCTGTTTCATCTCGTCGTACTTCTCCGGGGCCCATATCTCTGCGTGGTCCAAAACCCCGATCACGACGACGTCCCTGTCGATCCCTGCTTCTTGCCTGAGTTGGGGCGGCACCGTGATGCGCCCTTGGGAATCGATCTCGTCCTCGTAGGCCGAGGAAGCGACCCGGCGCACGATCGATCGCGCGGAAGAGCCACGGCCTTGGGCCCGGAGGTTGTCCACGATCCCTTCCCAACCCTCTGCCGACCACAGGGCGATACCGCCATCGAGCCAGTACGAGAGGACCACTTTGTCCCCGGCCAGAGGCGGGCGGAGGCGCGAGGGAACGATGAGACGCCCCTTGGCGTCGATCGAGTGTCGGTACTCCCCCAAGAACTGCGGTTGCACACTGCTCTCCCCCGGTTCAGACTCTCCCCAGAGCTAGGTGCCGGGGTGGTTAGAGGACGTTCCCTCCCCATCCCTCCACTTCGCTCCACTTGGAGGCATAGTGGACCCCCGCCCTCCCCAAGTCAACGTTTGGGCCCCTAATTACACTTTTGTAATTCGTTGCTCCTGTTGTTCCTGTTAATCCCTGTGTTTGCCTGTGGTCGCTCCAAAGTGCATCAATGCGAGCAAACCGGACACCGATAAGGGTGCGGCGCCTACGGCGGGGTCAAGAGCGAAAGGCAAAGGCGAAGGTCAAAGGCAAGGGCGGCAGTAAGGGAAGACCAGAGGTCCGGGGGTGCTGCGGCGCCTACGGCGGAGTCAAGAGCGAAAGGCGGCAGCAAGAGGAGAACCAAAGGTCCCGGGGCGCTTGGGGGGCCCAGATCGAGCGAACGGACCGGTCGAGGTTAGTTACTGACCTCAGCTTTCGCTGAGCGCAAGTCCAGGTCAGTAACTGTCGAGTTCATGACCGGAAGCGTCGCTGAGCGACGTTTTGCGACCATCCGACGCTAGGCGGTCTGCAAGGTCAGCCTGGCGGGCAGGGCGTGTGGGAGGCGGAGATACTGCTCCCACTGGGGGTCGACGCGATCCACGGCTACGACTATCCAGACGCTGTCGTGCGGCGGGCATGGCGGGTGCTTGAGGCACAGCCCGACGTCGGCCGGGCTCCGGTTCTCCTTGCGAGAGTTGCACGGCCGACATGCCGCAACGACGTTGTCCCAGGTGTGGGGGCCTCCCCTGCTCCGTGGCACGACGTGATCGACGTTCTCGGCCGGACGTCCGCAGTACTGGCACTCGAAGTTGTCCCGGATGAAGACGGCGCGGCGCGAGAGAGATGCCCGGGATCGATACGGGACCTTCACGAAGTAGTTAAGACGAACGACGCTGGGCGCGTGCATCTCGATGGACTCGGAGCGAAAGATCTTGCCGTTGGTGTGGACGACCTCGGCTTTGCCTTTCAGGGCGAGGACCAGCGCCCGCCGTACCGGAACCACGCACAGCGGCTGGTAAGAGGCATTCAACACGAGCGCTCTGCCCAAGGTGCGAGCAGTATAGGGCGGAGCAACCCCTATCCAGCGGAGGTGGGCACGCGAAGAACTAGTTCCGGACCGGGTCAACTCCGATCGTGTCGGTGCCCGTGAAACCAAGTCGTTCCGCGGTCTCCTGAGTTAGATCCCAGTCGGCCCTCGAGTACGGCCCGCGGTCGATGACCTTCACGATGATGGTTTTGCCGTCATAGAGGACGGCCACCTCGGTTCCGCACGGCAAGGTGCGGTGAGCAACGCCCAAGGTATCGCCGCCCAAGGTCTGGCCACACGCGGTGCGGTGTCCATAGAAGCCGGGGCCGTACCAAGTGGCAAGGGCCGGGTCATAGACCCGCAGGCTCTGACGTTGAAGCGCCCCACCGTTCTTGTCATCGCCCTTGAAGAGCACCCGCAGGCGGCGGGCCCCGATGCGATTGGCCTCGAATCGAAGGGCGTAGCGACCGTCATGCTCGTAGGCGGTCCCGATCGTGCGCCATCTACCCCCTGCGCGCTGTTGAATGGCCACCCATCGCCCGGCTCCTTCGGTCAGCCGTCCGTAAGCAGTGACGCTGCGACCCTGCATCACGTGATCGCTCGACAACTTGAACGTCAGGCGAGGTGCAACGACGATCTTGCGCGTCGCGCTGACGGACTCCAGGCTCGTGGAGGGATCTACGTACCGAAGTCGGAAGACCCGGGTGTGTCGCAGACCCGATACGGCGAAAGCGGCCGAGCCTTGGTCGTCGACAGCCTTGGTAGAGAGGACCCTCCACCCGTCGCCGGCCCGCCGCTGTAAGGAGAGCTCGTCGCCGGCGATGAAGCCTTCGAGGTGACCCACCAAGGTTCCACCACCCCGGTAGTGAACGTGAGGTGGGGCGGAATCGAACACCGGTCGTTTGGCTTCGGTCTGTGCCATGGCGGAGCCCGACATGAGACATAAGAGAACGACCGAGCCCAGCATGAGCGCGGCACAAGACAAAACGCGACGCAAGTCGAATCACTCCTTAATGCTGCCCGCAATGAAGATCCGCACGAAGGGCGGACCCGAGGCCCGGTTTAGGCCTCTCCGATAAGCCCGTGGGGCTACCGGTAGTTGGTTCGGCGGGAGGCTAGCCAGGCCTGCCCGACCTGGCAAATGACATCGCTACGCAGCGCGACGAAAGGTCGCGGAGCGGAACAACTAGGGGGGATCGTGCCTTAGAGAACGCGAAAAAATCTCGCGCTCTGGGAGCGGACGAGCCGCTTGATATGTATCCTCACCCGTCTACTACAGATGTAGGAGGGTTACCCCTGTTCCTCTCGGAGCCCCTCGACGTAGCGATGGAAGGCTAGGTGGTCGGACGTGCACGTCTGGGTCTCACCGTCTTTGGTGATGGTCACGGAATCACTCGGCCCCCCCGCCGCGTTCGGGTCTTCGGTGATCTCGGTGACCTCCCAACCTTCGTCGATCAACCCTCGCAACCGTTCGAGCTCGGGGTCGTCTCCCCATCCAGCCATGTATCCCTCCTATCGGACTAACCTTTTGACCGGTTCACCTCTTACTACAGGAGCCAATTAGACATGGCCGACACGG
>JAXDJQ010000072.1:0-3578 GCA_034667565.1 Actinomycetota bacterium | reverse complement strand
GACGCGCGATGAGAGCGAACGCGGCTGCGAACTGCTGGCAGTAGCCACGCCGGGTTTCCAACAGGAAATCGGACAGTTGGTTGGTGCTCGCCGCCGGGTCTACGTCGATCGAATACGTGAACGTCCTGAGGATGTCCTGGAGCGCAACGAGTTTCTTGAACGGTGTGTCGAAGCGACCCGTCCAGTCCTCGATGAGCGATTCGACCTCGGGATCGATGGCTATCGGACCTTCGTCCACGTAGATAGCAGGAGCTTCACCAACGGCCGTCCGATTCAGATCCTTGAAGGTGGCCGTCGGAGTGATCGAAGTGACCTCGTAACCGAGTTCCTCGACTAGGCCCCCACCGATCTTGACCGTTCCGGTCTCCGGTTCCGAGCTCAGATCTTGGTTATCCCTTCCCTCCACCTCCTCCGGTATCGCCACCGTCGAGGGTTGAGTTGCTGCCGGCAGATGTTCGCCTCGGAGCCCGCTGATCCGCACCCTCTGGGTCAACGGTTCGTTGATCGTCGGCGTGTACGTGGTTACAACCGTGTCTCCCAGCAGAGGGGCCGTGGGCTGACCGAGCAACGGTGTCCAGATCGTTCCGTCGAAGTTCACGAGTGAGGTCAGCCGCCAGTAATCAGCGCGCGCTGCGTCGACCGTGAACATCGGAGCTTGCGACTGTTCGAGGATGCGGGGCTGAAGGGAAGCAAGGAGGTCGACCTCACCCCCGCCTCCGCCCGAGCCGGTACCCGGACCTACGCCCGAGTTGTTGCGCCACGACAGGAGACCATCGCCGATGGCAGGGAGGAAGAGGGGAGAGAAGACGGCAGCTGCCAGACAAGAAACACCCATCCTGCGAGCGAGCCGGCTGGAAACCTCGCCCGGGGTCTCGGCATTGCGATCGGCAAGTGAGGTGATCCAAGATCCCCACGATCGCAACCTGTGCGACGACTCCAAGGCTAGGTAAGACAACAGGGTCCCGATGAAGAAGATAACGAGGAAGGTCGTCCCTGTTCGGGTTCCCACGATGGACAACAGGGCGAATAGGGCGATCGGCGGAGCAATCGCGATGAATGGACGACGCCAGCGGAACGTCGCGACCTCACCGATCGCGGTTGCGAGCCACATCCCGATGACCGAGAGCATCACGTATCCGGGTCGCACGGGGACGGGGGCATAGTCGAGAGTGCTCTTCTCGTAGGCCGACCGGATCGAGTTCCATAGGCCGATGAGGGCATCGCGAGACGGCAACCCATAGAAGAGGTCGCGTCTACGGAAGATGAAGGCGCAGTACCACGCGAGAGCGACGATCGATATGACCGCGGTCCAGAACGTTCCGAAACCGATCCGTCGCGCACCGATCACGATCGCGGAAGAGATGAGGATCCCGAGCAGGGCGGGACCAGGCCAACTTCCTCGGTCGAACACCTGTGAGAACGAGAACAGCGTGACGACAAGCAGGGCTGCGAGAGCTAGACGGGTTCGGGCTTCCGATCCCACGACATCTCACCTCCCGTCGTCACCCTTGATAGAGAACCCCACGCGGTGCGCAGTGGTTCTCCGGGCCCGAGTACGACACTGCGTACGCCTGAGCGGGCGAGCAAACGAGCGACATCCAAAGTCTTCTTCTCGCCATCCCAGCGTGTTTTCGTTGAACCCGGGCCGAAGCGATGTGACGGGAAAGTGATGGCGATCACCTGCTTGAACCTCCGTCGGCAACGGCTCATCGCGATCGCGGCCTCGGCTTCGATGTCTCCGCCGACAACAACCAGGGTTCCTTCGGCTCCGGTTCGTGCTTCGAGCTCTGCGAAGCGCGCGATCAGCAGCGGGTCGGGGCCACTACCGAGTGACTTCTTGCCGACCGTCGCCAGATGGTCGAGGCACTTGGTGCGGTGGTTCACGCCCCGGTTGCTTGGCGATCCAAGGTGGTGTGCGCCAGTGAGTCGATAGGTGTAACCGGAGCGATGGTAGAGGTCGACAAGCGATGCGGCTGCTTCGACGGCTCGTTCGAAGGCATCACCCTCATACGCCAGTGCCCGATCGTCAAGCACGATCGTTGCTCGGTTGTGCCACGGCGTCTCTTCTTGACGGATCATGTAACGGTTGCGCTTGGCCGTTGAGGGCCAGTGGATCTTGCGAAGGTCGTCGCCTTCGACATATTCACGCAACGTGTAGAAGTCTTCGCCCGTCGCGCCCGTAGGCTGCCTCAACGCTGACACGGACAGACTCCTGCGTTCCCCCCGATCTCGTGGAAGCACCAACTGTTCGATCCATGGGTAAACGAGCAGAGAGGTCTTCTCGCCAAGCGATCTCCTGACGCGTGCCAGGTTGAACGGGTCGACGCACGACATCTCGATGGGACCGATCTCGTAACGACCACGACGTGACGGCCGCACCTTGTAGGTCGCCTCTCTCTTCCCCCTGGGCTCGATACCGGAGAAGGCAAACCTGGCACGCGTCCGAAGCACGGCGGGTAGCTGATCTTCGATGAGCACCAGGGGGGCCGCGCCGAGACCTGCGTTGGCCAGTTGAAGGGTCGCGGTCACGAGGGTCTCTGCGGACGCGCTCTCGGGAGTGATCCTTCGAGTGATCCGCAAGTCGTGCCTGGTCCCTCTTACGACAACGATCGCGCCGACCAGCAAGACGATCAACGCCAAGCCAACCTGGCCCAAGGCCTCGGCTCCGAACGCGCGGCTCGCCACGCACAGGATGAGCCCGGTGGTTGCGACCAACCAGCCGCGAGCGGTGGGCACTGCGGGGCGCTCTACGCCTGTTCGCGGGCCGGGATGGGGACCTGACCAAGCATCGTGCCGAGCACCTCTTCTGCGCCGGCACCTCGCATCTGCGCCTCGGGAGCAAGCAGCACGCGGTGAGCAAGGACCGGAACGATCAGGTCCTTGATGTCGTCGGGAACGACGTAGTCGCGCCCTCGACTGGCTGCCATCGCTCGAGATGCTTTCAATAGATACAGAGACGCTCTGGGGCTCGCGCCCAGGTACACATCGGGGTGGTCTCGGGTGGCTTCCGTGAGATCGACGATGTACTTGGTGAGGCTCGGTGCCACATGCACCTCGCGCGCCAATTTGATGAGACCTTGCACCTCGGTTGCATCGGCGACCGGGTCGAGTTCGTTCAAGCGCGATCCGCGTCCGTGCGTCTGCAGGATCTCGAGCTCGCTCGCGCGACCGGGGTATCCCATCGACAAGCGCATCATGAAGCGATCCAGCTGAGACTCTGGGAGCGGGTAGGTCCCCTCGTGCTCGATCGGGTTCTGTGTGGCGATGACCATGAACGGCTCTTCGAGCTCGTGAGTCACACCGTCCATACTCACCGTTCGCTCTTCCATGCATTCGAGAAGGGCCGACTGAGTCTTCGGAGAGGCCCGGTTGATCTCGTCTCCAAGAACGATGTTCGCGAAGACCGCGCCCGGTTTGAATTCGAATCCGTCCGTCTTGCGATCCCAGACGTTCACACCAGTGATGTCTGAGGGAAGGAGGTCGGGGGTGAACTGGATCCGTCGCCACGTGCAATCGATGGACTTGGCGATCGACTTCGCCAGCATGGTTTTCCCGACCCCCGGGATGTCCTCTATCAA
>JAXDJQ010000071.1:0-3078 GCA_034667565.1 Actinomycetota bacterium | reverse complement strand
CGGCGCTCGAGGCGCTCGACATCTCGCTTCGATGAAACACCCAGTGATGCGATCTGGTTCTGGATCTCGCTACGGATCATCCGCATGAGCTCATCGCGATTCTGCTTGCTACGTTCCACGAGATCGCGGGCGAGTTGCTCGGCGCGATGACGCGTCAGCTCAGCGACCCCTGATCCGAACAGCGCCATCCGGCGCACCTCGTCTCGCACTTTGTCCTCCCTATACTCGTCTCGGTGCTGACCTTGATCCCGATCTCGGACGCGAATCCGACGCGCCGCTTCCCTGTCGTAACTGTAGGACTCATCATCGCGAACGTCGTCGCCTTCGTCCGTGAGCCCTTCACTCAGAGCGCTTTCGCTCTCGACCGCTTCTTCTTCGAAAACGCTCCGGTTCCGTGCCAGCTGGCCGATCGATGCCCGGATGCCGTGAGGTTCGCGGAGAACCTGGCGGTGCGTATCCCCGAAAGGGGCCTTGGCTCATTCCTCGTCGCCGTGCTGATCTCGACCTTCCTGCACGCGAACCTGTTGCACCTGGGAGGCAACATGCTGTTCCTGTGGATCTTCGGGAACAACGTCGAGGATCACCTTGGCCGGGTCAAGTACCTAGCGTTCTATCTTGTTGGCGGCGTCATTGCAGCCCTCGCTCACACCTTGTGGACCCTGAGAGACATCCCGTGCACGAACGAGGCCTTCGGCGCGTGCGTTCCATCCGTCGGAGCGTCCGGCGCGGTTGCTGCGGTGATGGGTGCCTACATCCTGCTCTTTCCTCGGGCCCGGATCCGGGTCCTCGTCCCGATATTCATCTTCTTGCTGGTTCAGCTTCCCGCCGTCGCGGTACTTGGGCTCTGGTTCCTCTATCAATTCGCGATCGCGGCACAAGAATCGACGGGGGCGACGGAGGTCGCGTGGATGGCCCACGTCGGTGGGTTCGTCTTCGGTCTGATCGGTATCTACCTACTGGGGGGCCGTCCGCACCCGCCGCCGCAACCAACGCGGCATCGCGGTCGTTACTGAGTTAGCTCCGCGATAGACCCGAGGACCAGATCGGGCTGCGGATCCAGTCCTCTCGCACTTGCCTCGTCGGTCACACCTGACAGCACGAGGATCGTTGTCCACCCTTTAGCTCGCGCGCCGGCAAGGTCCGTGTCGGGTCTATCGCCAACGCACGCAATCGATCGGGCTCCCGCCAACCGGGCCTGAGCCACTCTCATCATCGGCTCGTGGGGTTTGCCCATGATCTCGGCTTTCGCTCCCGATGCCGTTTCTATCGACGCCAGGATGGCCCCCGCTCCGGGCCACAGTCCATCCGCTGCAGGGAACGTGGCGTCGCCGTTCGTTGCGATCAATTTTGCACCTCGACGGACCGCGATCGACGCCCTCTTCATCGCTTCGTAGGTGAACCCGGGGTCCCAACCCACGACAACCAGATCGGACACGGTTACGGCGGGGTCGGTCTTCACACTGATGCACACGTCCGAGAGGGCTTGCCTGATGCCATCTCCCCCCACGACGATCGCTGTCTTTCCGGCGAATCCTTGCTGCTCAAGTACCTCAGCGGTCACGACGGCAGAAGTCAGGATCCGTTCGGGCCGTGCTTCGATCCCTAGTGATCCAAGCTTGGACACGTACTGCGCAACCGTCGAGCGCGAGTTGTTGGTACAGAACAAGAGGTCCACACCCGCGGCACGCAAGTGCTCGACCGCTTGCGCAGCTCCAGGGATCGCAACGTCCCCGCGATAGATAACGCCATCGAGATCGCAGACCAGACCATCGAACGTCGGGCTTATCATCGTCGCTCGATGCCGGAGCTCAAGCCCTTCAAGGGCATCCGCTATTCCTCCTCTGCGGACCTGAAGGACCTCACCTGTCCGCCTTACGACATCATCTCTCCGGAAGACCAGGACCGTTTGCACGAGCGTCATGCGAACAACGCTGTTCGTCTCGAGCTTGCCCGGCCCGATCCCACCGGGGAGAAGTACCGAAGCGTGTCCTCCATCTTCCAA
The DNA here is from genome assembly GCA_034667565.1 of Actinomycetota bacterium. Classification (GTDB taxonomy): domain Bacteria; phylum Actinomycetota; class CADDZG01; order CADDZG01; family WHSQ01; genus JAXDJJ01. The sequence goes on along the minus strand of JAXDJQ010000071.1, from coordinate 1,076 downwards.
ACGTGGATGTCCAAGGGCGTCCTCGAGGAAGAGTCGTCTGAAGCTCTTTACGTCTACCGGCAGGATTTCGAAGGGCCCGATGGAGTTCGTCGTCGCGTCGTTGGAGTTCTTGGGGCGCTTGAGCTCGTGCCGTTCGGAAACGACTCCGGAGTGCTACCCCACGAGCAGACGATGGCCGGACCGAAGGCCGACCGCCTAGCGCTGATGCGCGCTCTTCCGGTGAACGTCTCTCCTATCTATGCGATCTATCGCGGAGCGGGCGGGTTGGCGCCCTTCTTCGAAGCCCTCGAGAATCGTCCGACCGACGCACGCTTCGCGGACGACTCCGGCATCCTGCATCGTCTCTGGGTCATCCGGGCGCCCGCAGAGCTCACGATGTTGAGCGATGCGATCCGACCCGGTCCCCTAGTGATCGCCGACGGCCATCATCGCTACGAGACCGCGCTTGCATTCCACGAGGAGCGCGCCGGCGAGCCCGGTGACCACGGTTCCATCATGTGCTTCTGCGTCGATGCCGACTCCGAGGGACTCGTCGTCCTTCCTTACAACCGAGCGGTTCGCACCACCAACCATGGAGACATCGAGGCCACCCTGGTGGAACGTTTCTCGGCCGACCCGGCTCCCGGTCCCGCCGACACCGTGCTGGAGACGTCCACCGCGGATCACCCGATGATCTTCGTGACCGCGGACGCCGAGACGCTCGTGGAGATCAGCGATGCGCAGGTCGTAGACGCAGTCGGCGAACGCCACCCCGCGTGGCGCGCGCTGGATGTGGTGGCACTCCATCAACTCGTATTGCCTGCATTGTTCCCGGAGGGTGACATGGAGCTGTCGTTCTCCAAGGACCCTGATCACATCCGAAAGTTGGTGAGTGCCGGGTGGACCGTCGGCGTGTTACTGCGCGCGATCTCTGCAGCGGCCATCGTTGACGTGGCGGGATCTGGCGAGAGGATGCCGCAGAAAGCAAGTTACTTCTGGCCGAAAGCGATCACCGGCCTGGTGTTCCACTCGCTCAGTTAGTAGACGCGCTCTCCCGCTCGGCGTCCTTGTCCTTGGTTTCCGGAGGATTGCAGACC
>JAXDJQ010000070.1:0-8440 GCA_034667565.1 Actinomycetota bacterium | reverse complement strand
CTGTATCTGTTCGGTTCGATTCGTCACGGCGACCCAGCCTGCACCTCGCAGGCCCTCCTCGAGGCTCTTGGTGTCGGCCGCGGTTGCCTTTATCGCGTGCCGTCGCCCGGTGAAGTACTTGAGGTAGCTCTGGAAATGACTCTGGTAATAGTCGTGGGAACCGAGCACGTAGAAGCGCCCATATCGTGCTGGTAATGCGTTCATAGCTGCTGTGATGGGACCGATGCCGGAGTTGTCTTCGATGAGATCCCCCGTCGCGACGATGAGATCGGGGACCGGGATTCGCCCGGGGAGCGATCGAAGGAATGCGATCAGCTTCTTATCTCTTGCGATGAGGTGTGTGTCGGAGATGTGGAGCACTGTCATCCGCGGAACGGGTCGCCCGAGGCTCACGTTCAGCCGGTTCAAGCGGTACCACTTCGCTTCGAGGAACGGGTAGGTCGCGACTCCAAGCGCTGCGAGCGCGGCGAGGAAGGGCTGCATCCGGTCGAGGATACTTAGCCGGTGAAGCTGTCTTTACGATGGAAGATTGCGGGCGGGTTCGGCGTACTCGTCGCATTGATACTGGCGTTGAGCTGGATCACGTTCTCGCTCGTCGGGTCGTTGCGCAGCGTGCAGCGAAAGGTTTTCGACGACGCTCTGCCCGGTTTGATCGCGGTCGACGAGATCATCCGGTCCTACACCGCTCAATCAGCTGCCGTGCGCGGGTACCTGATCGGTAGCCAGAATGAGTTGATCGCGCAGTACCACGCCGAGGTCGATAACGCAGACTTCTGGGAGGACCGCGCCGCTGACCTCTTCGATAACCGAGAGGAAAGGGAGTTGCTCGAGCAACTTGTCGGCAGGGGTGATGATTTCCAGGACTTGATCGATGAGCAGGTGGTCCCCTTGGCGGAGGACGGGAACCGGTCGCAAGCGTTCAGGGTTCTCGGGCAGGAAGGTACTCCGCTCATCTCAGAGGTCGAGCGACTCAGCAGCTTGTTGCGAGATACGCAGGACAGGGTGGTAGCGACCACGCAGGAAGGTGTGCGCAACCGCTCCAACCAGACGGTCGTGATCCTGCTCTTAGTCACGATCGCGATAGTTCTTCTTGGTTCGTTCCTGGCGGTCGTGCTACCTCGTCGTCTCGTTTCGAACATGGCGAAGCTCGTCCAGGCGGCGCGCGCAATCGGCCGTGGAGATCTCGATCAGCAGATCGACATCCGATCTGGAGATGAGGTGGAGGAGCTTGCCGTCCGTTTCGGTGAGATGCAATCTGGATTGAAGAGACTTCAGCAACTAGCGCTACAGGACCGGGAGCTCGAGATCGCGGCGTCTATCCAGCGCAATCTTCTCCAGCGGGTCGTTCCGGAGACTCCCGGTGCGAGGTTGGTGGCTCACCAACGCCAGGCGAACCTCGTAGGAGGTGATTGGTACGACGTCGACTCCCAGGAGCAAGCGATAACGGTGGCTCTGGGCGATGCATCGGGGAAGGGGATCGGCGCGGCCCTAATGGCAACCGTTGCGCTATCCGCGTTACGAGCCGAGCGAGCGTCGGGGGCCGCCCCGCGCCAGATCGTTGCGCACGTCAATCAAGCATTGCGGGACGCAACCGATGCAGATTCGTTCACCACCATGGTGCTGATGACCCTCGATTGCGCGTCGGGCCAGGTCAGATACCTCAACATGGGTCATCCGGCCCCCTTCCTTCTCCGCCCCGCGGCCGGCGAAGGGGGGACCGCCAAGGGCTACTACATGGAGGGTCATCGCAACCGGGCCGTCGGGTGGTTCGAGGATCCGGGGTTCGAGGAGACCCCGGTCCGTCTCGAAGCGGGCGACCGGGTCGTGCTGTTCACCGACGGGTTCCTGGAGGCCAAGTCGTCTGATGGGGAGGTGTTCGGAGACCATCGCCTGGCGGCGGCTCTGACCAAGCTTGCCCCGCTGGACACCGCAGATATCGCCGAAGAGATGGTCCGAGAGGTCGAGGCTTTCGCAGCCGGTAAGCTCGACGACGACCTGACGATGTTGGTACTCGAGTTCCAAGGAGACGCTCAGTGGCGCAGCAGAAGATAGAGATCGACGTCTCGGAGCAGGACTCGTACAAGGTCTTGCGGCCCGAGGGTGACCTCGACGTTTACACCGTTGGATCCCTGCGGGATGCCCTTGGCTCGATCGTCGAACAGGATTCTCCGAAGGTCGTTGTCGACCTCGACTCGGTTCCCTTCATGGACTCTTCTGGCCTCGGAGCTCTCATGGGCGGGGTCCGCCGGTTGAGGGAAGCCGGCGGCGACTTGGCGATCTCGTGCACGAGGGAGCAGCACCTCAAGCTCTTCACGATCACGGGTTTCGGTGAAGGGGTCTCGATAGCTCCCACTGTCGAGGAAGCAGCTCAAGGTTTCAAGAACTAGCCGAGCCGCCTAGCTCTTCTTCTCTTTCTCCTTATCGTCATCGCGTGCTCTCGCCCGCTTGATCGTGGCGACGATCAGCATCGCGAAGACCGCCACGAGAGCGGAGGTCACGGAGACGAGGATCAATTGAGCCGAAGTCATCGAAGGCTCTTAGTCTAGGGCTACACGATGGGCTTCGAAGAGACCTTTCGCAACGTCGCATTCACGTGCGTGAAATTCCTCGCCTTCAGCGCGCACGCCTTCTTGTTCGGCGCCCCCGTTGTCATCCTCCTGGTATTGCGACCGGCGTTCGCTCGCTTGGATGCCGACGGGTGGCGCGAGGGCAGGGAACGACTGGGGGCTCGGTTGGAAGGGATAGTCCAGTCCGCTTTCATTGGGTCGGCCGTTGCAACCGCGGTTGCGATCGCTCTGCAGGCCACCTTGGTCGCCGAGCTCAATGAGGGCGACCTCACTTCGCCTTCCTTCATGTCCGTCTTCTCGACCACGTTCGGGCAGTGGCATCTGTTCCGTTACCCGCTCCTAGCGGGGTTGGTCGTCCTCTTGTCGGGCAAGGTGCGGCAGTGGTCTCTGCAGGTCGAAGGTGGCGCGGCGAAGTCGTGGTGGGCCGGTTGGTTGTTGCTCACGCTGGGGCTTCTTTCGACGCACAGTTTCACGGGCCACGCAGCGGTCGCCGTTCCCCGCGGATGGGGCGTGCTCAACGATGTCGTTCACCTCGCGTTCGCTTCCACGTGGTTCGCGGGCATCGTGATCCTGGCCGTGCTGTTGCCTGATGCGTGGCGGCAGAAGGGGGACCTCGAACGTCTGGAGCTGCTCGGCCCCGTGGTGTCCCGGTTCTCAAAGGTTGCCCTCGTGTCGATCACGATCGTGGCCATCACCGGGACCCTGAATTCCTTGATGGATGTGGAGGAGCTCAAGGACATGATCGATTCGCCCTATGGCCTCACTCTGAGCGTCAAGATCCTGTTCTTCCTCGGGATACTGGCACTCGGAGGCATCAATCACTTCTTCTTGAGCAGGCGTTTGCAGCGTGGAACCGACGATGCTCGTGCGGGGGCCGCGCAGAGGTTCTTTCGGATGACGATCGCGCTAGAGCTCGCGATCGCCGTCACGATCATGGGAGTTACCGGGTGGCTAACCGGACAAGCGAAGACGAGGCAGGAGTCGATACCGGATGAGGCTCCCGCTAGCTCGGCGTTGCCAACCTAAGGATCCAGCCCCCGAGAACCCCGAGTCCGAGCGCTAGTGCGAGCGCCACCAGCACGCTGGTGCTGGTGGGTTGAGGGATCGCAGCTCTGATGGGCCCTGCCTGTGGAGGGTTCTGGTTGTTCTTACCGTTGTCTTCGTTCTTTGGGTGACGGTGATGCATGCCGGCCATGTGACCGTGCTTCATGTTCATGTGGCCGTGGGTGTTGGAACCCATGTGATCCATGCCCGTCATATCTGAGTGACTCATGCCGCTGTGATCCATACCCGAGTGGCCGCTTCCGCTGTGGTCCATTTCTCCGTGATTCATGCCGGAGTGATCTCCACCGTGTCCCGAGTGATCGTCACCGGACCCCATGTGGTGATGACCGGATCCGGTGTCACCTCCACCGTGATGATGGCCGCTCATCGTGCCGTCGCAGTTCGTTCCGCCGTGGACGAAGAACGTGAAAGATCCGGTCGCGGTTCCCGTAAGGCCGGTCGCGACGTATTCGACCGTGTAGGTGCCACTGTGCGGGGCGTCGCCAACGACCACGTTCAACTCGTTCATCGCGCTTCCTACGATGCGGGCCTCACCATCGGCGACATTCGTTCCGCACTCATCGATGACCTTTATCCCGGACGGGGATTGCAGCGGCTCCGAGAACTCGATGTTGACGTCGCCGGGAGGTTCATGCATCTCTGAGCCGGCCTCTGGACTGGTGGAAAGGACGGTGGGCTCCGCCAGGGCAGGTGCAGCCATCAACAGGAGCAAGCCGATGGCAAGCATCGAGGCGCGCACGGCTAGGGAGATCCTCATACCTCGAAGGTTCGACGACCGCATAGGCCCTCCTGCGCGGCCCCTGATCTAGTGCTTTCGGGGCGCCTGGCTAAGCCTAGCGGGATGGATGGGCTAGTCGGGAGGCCCCGGGCGTGACCCGTTCTGACCACCCTGTGGCATCGCTAGAGAGGATGGGCCAGAAAGGGCCGCTATGGGCTATCGGAATCGAGTCCGTGCAGGGCTATCTTCCCCTTACCGATAGGACTAGTGTCAGACCGAGAGTCCAAAGGAGGGCTTGTGGAACTCGCAGTGATCGATCAGGACTGGCGTGCGGAGGGACTTTGTGCCAAGTCTGATCCCGACCTCTTCTTCGCCGTTGGCGCTATCGAGCACAAGCAAGCCAAGCGCATCTGTCGGAGCTGCCCCGTTCGGGAGCAATGCCTCACCTACGCGATGGATTCTCCCGTTGACCACGGGATATGGGGGGGCCTAACCGAGCGTGAGCGACGTCGCTGGCGGCGCCAAGCCGGCTCTCAGGGCTGGCGCTCCCTAGCCTCCTAAGGGGGGCTTAGGCCCTCAGTTTCAGTTGCAGGATGTGACATTCGTCGCGCCATCGCTTCGCCGTCTCCTCGGGCAGCCCCGGGATGTTGAGGCGTTTCTCGGCGATCTTCTCGGCGATCTCGTCCCACTCGGGCCCAGGCTCGAGGACCCGAACGTCCGCTGGCATCTCCGCGACCTGCGAGTTCTTGCCCTTCCAGCGCAGCACGACCGTGCATTCGCGCATGTGCTCGGCCCCCGCGATCGTTTGCTGACGTTCGCCCGAAAGGACATGGATCGATCCTGTTTTCTGGTCGTAGAGGAACCACACAGGCATGGTGCGTTCGACGCCGTCGGTGGTGGTCCAGCGTAGCCACATGATCGTGGACTTCTTCAAGGACTCTTGGATGGCGGCACCCGTCGCGGACACGACCGTCTGCGCGTGTTCGCTGAACGTCACTCCATCACCGACCGCGTAAGCAGCATCGGCCCAGGTCAGGTCTGTCGCCGTCAACGTGTACCAAGAGGAGAGGTCGACGAATCCCCGGATCGCCTCTGACGGCGTCGCGTAGTCGCGGTAGTGCGCGAGCTGGACCTCACCATCCTCGCGTTCGTGGAAACAGAGAACCCAGTTCCGATACTCGTTAGAGAGGTAGGCCTCCGTCCAGTGCACCCGGGGCTCGGCAACCTCGAGATGCAACCCGATGCATTCGGTCGGGATGTTCACTTCGAATCCCGTCCAGTAAGCACGGATGACGCGCTTCACGGATGGTTCGCGTTCGATCCGAACGGTGGCCTTCGCCGATCCCGCGGCGCCTTCCTTTAGCCCCTGCCGACCGAGAACGGCCGCGATCTCATCAACGATCGGCTGGAGGGAATGGTGAACCGATGCGCGAACCGCCACTAGATCAGGTCCTTGAATGGAGAAGTCTCATAGGCCGAACGAAGCATGAAGAAAGCAGCCGGCGAGAAGGCGACAACGAACAGGACCAACTCGGCGTATGCGAAAGCTCGTTGTTTCAGCGCCAGCCGGGGCCAGAAATCGAACAAGATGATGCGCAAACCATTCAAGGCGTGGAACAGAACGGCGGCGATCAACATGACCTCGAAAGGCTTGAACCACCACTGCTTGTAGAGGGCGATCGTCTCGTCATAGAGCTTGGGTCCAAAGCCGACCGCGAACGTGTCGACGATGTGACCGAAGAGGAAAGCCATCACCAGCACTCCGGTGATGCGGTGAGCTGCCCAGGACCACTGCCCGATGCCACCTTTGTAAGCAGGTCCCTTCTGCTCCTTCCGCAGACGGAAGAGCCATACGAGCATGTAAAGGACGAACAACCCCGCGCCCGCCGTAAGGACGAAGACGAATCCTTCTATCGACCTCGCCGCTATCTCAGCTCCGCTCACGGCCAGCATCCTACCGAGCGGTGGCTCTCGTTTCGCCGAAAAGTTGGTCCACGATGGCCAATAATCCGGCGAAGTCGACGGCTTCGCGCTCCAGGTACGGCACCCGCACCCACCGGTGCCTGGGGATCTTGCGCGCTAGTGCGTCGAGGTTCTTCTCCTCGAGATGGACCACCCGCATGAATGCCGATTCGTTGTCCAGCATCTTCGCCAGCAACTCCGCATCCGGTCCTCCTGCTTCGAGCTTGGAGAGCTGACGGGGTCGCACGTCGATCCCGTCACCGATCTTCGGGTGCACCCGGTTGACGACGAGGGCCCCGAAATGCAGATGAGAGTCGTTCAATCGGGCTGCAAAGAATGTGGCCTCCGTTACTGAATCCTCCGCTGGAGATGTCACCACCACGAACGATGTCGCATCCGATTGAAGCAACGTGGCTACATCTCTGGCCCGCTGTTTGAACCCCTCGTACATGCCCTCGAGGTTGCCGAAGAACTCTGCCGTGTCGTTGAGCACCTCGGCCCCCACGATCCTCTTGACCACTTTCAGGAAAGTCATAGCGGCGACGTTGGCGACGCGCATCAAACCGCCGCCCGCTTTCATGTAAGGCATCAGGAACCATCGGAGGACCCGGGATTCGAAGAAGTCGGTCATCCGCTTGGGCGCATCGAGGAAATCGAGTGCATTTCGCGTCGGTGGTGTGTCGATCACGATCAGATCGAAAGCTCCGTCGGCGTGGAGCTCGTAGAGCTTCTCCATCGCCATGTATTCCTGGGTTCCGGAGAGGGTTCCGGAGATGTTCTTGTAGAAGCGGTTGTTGATGATCCGCTCCGCTTGTTCCGGGGACGGCGCGTAGCGCGTGACGACCTTGTCGAACGTGGACTTGGTGTCGAGCATCAGCGCATATAGCTCACCTTTGACCTCAACGGAAGCGGCTGTGAATTTGCGTGCAGAGACCTTCGTGGGTTCGTTCGAGAGTTCCTTGAGGCCGAGGGAGGAAGCCAATCGCCGAGCGGGGTCGATGGTGAGGACCGCAACCTTTTTCCCTTGGATCGCTGCTTCGAGGGCGATGGCCGCGGCCGTCGTCGTCTTGCCCACGCCACCCGCTCCGGCGCAAACGATGATCTCCTTCTTCGCGACGAGCTCCGAGATCGGATTCACAGCCGCTCGATCTCCTCTTCGACCCGGTCTGCAAGTGTCTCGATGTCGGGAAGAGCCAGGCCGGCTGAGAACAGGAATGGAAGCTCGACGATCGGTTCCTCGACGCCCTTCTTCAGCTGTTTGAGGTGAGTGCCCTGGATCGCACGCCGTGCCGTTAGGAAACGCGCGTAGCCGAACATGGCTTCGAGGTCGTCGGTCTCGAGGTCGAGTCCGACGGTCTTGGCTACGGAGACGAGTGTCTCAGGATCCATCTCTTCGATCGAGGTCGTTTCAGGACCGGTGAACAGCTTGGAATAGACCGCGTTCGCGAATACCGCACCCGCGGAGATCCCGACGCGCTCGCGCAGAGCTCCAGCGGTCTCCAAGGTTTCTGAGACCGGCATCTCTTCGGGCAGCGTGACGAGGTGCACCCGGGTCCGTGCTGGATCGCGCAGCATGTCGAGCAACCAGTCCGATTGCCTGCGAACGGGACCCACACGAAGGGCATCCGAGAGACCCATCGGGGCGGAGAGGAACGTGAGCATGTGCCCGGCAGCCGGCGCGTCCACCACGATCGTGTCGAAGTGAGGTCCTCCACCCAACTCCCGGCCTTGCTCGAGGTACCAGATCTTGCCCAGTACGAGGATGTCTTTGAGCCCGGGGGCTGCAGTCGTGATGTAGTCGACGAAGTGGGTCGACGAGAACACCTTCGAGATCCGTTTCATGTGGTACTGAACCTCGAGATATTCGGCCAGGGCATCCTCGGGAACGATGTTCATCCCCCAGACACCGGGAGACATCTCCTTTGGTTGGTAGCCGAGTCCCGGTGCGGCGAAGAGCTTGGGGAGCGATCCCTTCCGATCGACCTCCGCGAGACAAACGGTGTGACCCTGCCGCGCAGCTACGAGCGCAAGCGCCGCCGCAACAGTGGTCTTGCCAACGCCCCCTTTCCCTGAAACGATGAGGACACGAGGCGCGAGGAATTCGTCTATGAGCACTGAGAGTTTCTAT
>JAXDJQ010000069.1:0-2653 GCA_034667565.1 Actinomycetota bacterium | reverse complement strand
GTGGTACGCACCGAAGCTGCAACCGGCGGTGACGATCTCTTGGATGCCGGAGCAGTCCTCGTAGATCCACGGAACGACCTGATCGAGGATCCAGCTCTCGTAGACACCATGCCGACGAGCTCGCTCTTCCAACGGCAACCCTGGATCGTGCCAACTCTGAGAGTCGAAGCTGTCTACGCAATAGACCTTCACTCGGCCCTCGTCCAGTAGCCATCTGATCGACTCGATCATGCCGCGGTCTTCCCAATCCTCGGGTCGGCCCTCCTGCGATGGGAATGCCAGCAGCGGTCGGCCATAGTCACCGTAGGCGATCACGCTTCCGTACGCATCGACGGCGGGGGAGTAGAGAGATACGTGCTCCCGTCTCATGCCCAGGCCTTCGCGAGCAGGTCGACCAAGTGCGGATCGAAAGTGTCCCTCCAACCCGTGTAGTTGTGAGCGTCTCTGTTGTGCACGAATGACATGTCATAACCCTGACGCACTAGAGCCTCGCTCGTCGCCCTGTTATTGGTGAGGTTCTCTTCGACCGTCCCACAGGTCATGGTCACCGGGATGGGGTGGGCCCAAACCTGGGCGGTGAGAACCTGCCCTACGAAGCGGGCGATCCTGCGGAACCGCGGGAAGCCAGACTCCTGCTTGTCGAAGCGCTGTCGGAAGAAGCTTCCCGACTGGAGGAACAGGGCGCCGAAGCTAGCGGGATACAACCGATGCACGTGGAGCATCGACAACCCGCCGAGGCTCGCGCCCATGCCTGCTCGCATCCGACGGCCGTGCGGCGTGGGGGCCATCTCGGAGATGCGGGGCAGGATCTCATGCGCCAAGGCGCGGGCGTACGCGGCCGAAGCGGAATAAGTCTCGTTGCGGTCTGCCGGAGGTTTGATCAACGCCGCCCGCATAGGAGGCAAGCGATCCTCGGCGACCATCACTTCGAGGAAATGGGTCAACGCGGAGAGATGCGCGTACTCGGGACCGTCGTGTGCAACAAGCAATGGCAACACGGCATCGGGATCGGACCCTGGACTCGTCCACATGAGGCCCTCAACCCTGGTGCGCGCGGCGCGACTCCTGATCTCGAAGGGCTCGATCGTTCCCGCCGGTGCTTCTTGCGACAGCCAAGCCGGCGGTTGATAGCCATCGAACTCGACCACCGACTTGTCCCCGAACGCTCCGCCAACGCGTTTGTCGTTCCAGGGGTCGCAGAGCCACTCGCTGCCCCCATCGGGATGGACCAGCTCGAGCTTGTACTCCATCCGGTTCACGTCTAGGCGAGGGAAATGGAGGACCCACCCACGGTCGCCGGGCAGGAGCACGAACTCGGGACCGTTGCGGGGCCGGACCAGGTCCTGATGCAGGCGCACAGCGCGCAGCTCCCGATCGGGGTCGGGGAAGGAGAACTTGACCGTCTCCTCGAGGATCTGGGGCCCACCCTGTTGCTCCATCGGGTCAGGCTACTAAGGCACGTGTCGGCTACCCCGACACCGCATTACTTGCGCGGCTCCCACGTGAAGAACCGAGCGGCGATGACGATCCCTGCAACCCCCCACGCGCCAACTATCAAGAGATTGCCCTGCTCGAACGTGTCGAAAGGATCGAACACCGCCAACATCGCGTGGGCGTAATGCCAGATCGGGAACGCCTTCGCGAACGTGATCAACCACGACGGAGCGTCCTGCAGGGGGATGAATACGTCGGAGATGAACAGCAGTGGCAGGATCGTCGCGTTGACCATCGGCGGTGCTGCGTCGGCGTTGGGGATGAAAGAGGTGATCGCAAGCCCGAGGGCTGAGAACGTGAACGCCCCTACCGCAACGATCAAGAGGAGTTGAGCGATGTCTGACGTTGGGAAATCGACGTCGTAGAGGACCACGCCGGCAACACTCACGATCGCTACCAAGAGGATCGCGATGAAGGTCGAGTGGAGCATCCGTGCGAGCAGATACGAAAGGGGAGGGAGTGGAGTGCCCCGCACCCGCTTCAGCACGCCCTCGTCTCTCAGGAACGTCACCGAGATCGCGATGTTCGTGTAGCACGCGGTGATCACCGAGAACGCGGCGATCGAGGGAACGTAAAACGTAGAGCCAGAGATCTCTTGTCCCCGTGGTCCGATGTCGTTGTTCCCGAAGATCAGGTTGAAGATGAACAGGAACATCAGTGGGAACGCGAAGGTGAAGAACGCGGACGCAGGGTTGCGCCAGAAGGCCTTGTTCTCGAAGCGCAGCTGTTTGAGGGTGAGAAGGGCTGTCGACATCAGTCGCCCTTCTGTTCTGCGTTCTTGGTGAGCTCCAGATACACGTCCTCGAGTGAAGGCTTGCCCGAAGAGACCTCGCGGAGTTCGATCTCGTTCGCCTGTGCCAGCTCGAGGAGCTTCGACTCGTCGGCTGTCGCTACCGAATATGCGGACCGTGGCTCGACCGACATGCCCTCGGCGAGGCTTGCTGGTGTTCCTTCGGCGACGATCTTTCCTCCTACGATGATCGCGACGCGGTCGGCAAGGAACTGTGCTTCGTCCATGTAGTGGGTCGTCAGGAAGATCGTCTTTCCGAGGGCGTTGAGGTTCTTCACCATCTGCCACGCATTGCGACGCGCCGATGGATCGAATCCGGTGGTCGGTTCGTCGAGGAACAGCAGGTCCGGGTCGCCCGCGAGCCCCACA
>JAXDJQ010000068.1:0-15118 GCA_034667565.1 Actinomycetota bacterium | reverse complement strand
TCGAAGGAACAAAGAGATCAGCACGACAGCCTCGAATGGGAGGACTTCGAACGTGAACTGGAAGTGTGGGATCTGAGGAAATGAGCAGACAAGACCTCGTTGCCGGCGTGCGTGTTCGGGTGCCGCTGATCATCGCGGTTCCCCTTGGCGCCCTTGTCGTTATCGGCGGCGCGGCCTACGGTTTCTCTCGCATCCTGCTTGCTCTCGAACCCGAGGCGGCCACCGCGGTAGCGCTAACCATGGCTTTGAACGTCCTGATCGCGTGCGCGATCGTCGCTTACAAACCTCGTCTGGACACCGTGACGTTGGCCGAGCTCTTCGTCGTGGTCACCTATCCGATCGTGATCGGCATCGTGCTGGCTCAGATCGGATTCGGCGGCACCGAGGCGCGTGCGGAGGGCGATACGACGGCCGCCGCGCAGGTCACGGGCCTCTCGCTGACTGCGTCTGGCGTGGCCTTCGACAAGGACACGCTCGAGCTCAAGGCGGGCGAGAAGACCACCTTGCCGTTCAACAACGACGACACCGTCGAGCACAACGTGGCTATCTACGAGGACGACACGGCAACGAAGGACCTGTTCAAGGGAGAGATCACACCTGCGGGCTCGAGCACCGACTACGAGATCCCGGCCTTGGACAAAGGCGATTACTTCTTCCGCTGCGACATCCACCCATCGATGTCCGGTTCCGTAGTAGTCGAATAGCTACCCTCTTATCGGGCTTTGGGCACCCCCGCAGGGGTGCCCCCAGCCTTACCGCGATGGGTGGTTAGTCCAGGCCTAGTTCTGCCGAGGGATCAGGTCCGGGATCGGGCGCGGCCGACGCGGTGGACATCCCTCGTAGCGACATAGCGCAGGCGATGCCGGCCACTGCCCCCTCGGATGCCGCTCGCTGTACGAGTTGTTCTCCCGGAGTGAGGTCGCCGGCCGCGTAGACACCGTCGACTGATGTTTCGCCGTGCGGTCCGACGACGACGTGCCCGTGGTCATCGATGTCGCAACCAAGCTCTCTCGCAAGGTCGTTGTTCGGCGCGTGCTTGATCGAGAAGAACGCACGGGTCGCGTCCAGGGATCGCCCCGACTCCAACTCGACCCCTGTCATGCGTGAGCCTTCGGTGTGGATGGTGACGACTCTCTCCTCGATCACCTCGATCCCATGGCGGTGAAGCGCCGCCTCACTGGTGCGATCTCCTTCGAATTCCTGGCCGTTCGTGACGAGTACTACCCGGGCACCCCATTCCAGCAGATCAAGAGCGAAGCCCGCTGCGTGTTCGCCCCAACCGATAGCAAGCACGTCCTGCCCCTCGCTCTCGTAGCCGTCGCAGCAGGAACAGTGGAACGCGTGCACCCCGTAGATCTCATCGAATCCGGGGATGTCGGGAAGAGCGTCTTGCACTCCAGTAGCGAGCACGACGCGATGGCACTTGTAGGTCTCTTCCTCGGTGCGCACCGTGAATGAGTCACGGGTTCTTACTGCCGAGACAACATGCCGGTTGACCAACTGAGCGGTGGGGTAGCGAGCCAATTGCTCGCGTCCGGTTGCAAGTAGCTCTCCTGGTGGTTCGCCGTCGTGACCCAGATAACCGTGGCTGGCCCCCGACACGAGGTTTCGCGCGGGACCGTGGCCGATGAGAACGGTTTTCCTCCGGTAGCGAGCCAGCCAGGTGGCGGCCGCGAGACCGGCAGGACCTCCACCACAAACAACTACGTCTTCCACGATCTGCTCTTACCCGGAAGTTCCCGCAGCGACCCGATGAAACTTGCTCAGATGAACAGGACGTCCATAGCCATCGCGGCGAAGAGCAGGGTGAGGAAATAGATCGAGAACCTGAACAAGCCCCATGCTCTCTTCGGGGTGGGGTCGCGATACAGACGAACGGCCGCGTAGATGAACGCAACGTTCAAGACGATCGTCGCGGTGAGGTAGATCGCTCCCATGTGCGCGGTCGAGAAGAATGCGAGGCACATCGCGAGCTGCATGAAGCTGTAAAGCAGGATGTGCTTGGTGGTCTCGGCTTTCCCATAGACGACGGGCATCATCGGCACGCCGGCAGCCGCGTACTCCTTCTCGTATCGCATCGCCAGCGCCCAGAAGTGCGGAGGGGTCCAGTAGAAGATGATCCCGAACAACGCCAGCGCGGGGAGCCCGACCTGGTTCGTGACTGCGGCCCAACCAACGAGCACCGGCATCGCTCCTGCTGCTCCGCCGATCACGATGTTCTGGGGTGTGGACCGTTTCATGCCAAGCGTGTAAACGAAGACGTAGAACAGCAAGGCCGCCGTAGCGAGCGCGCCCGACAGTGGGTTCACCGTCAGCCATAGCCACGCGAGGGCTGCGATACCCAGCGCGCTGCCGAAGATCAGTGCGTTCCGAGGAGCAACCTTGTGAGTGGGCAATGGCCGCCTCTTGGTCCGCGGCATCACCTCGTCGATGTCGCGGTCGATGTAGCAGTTGATCGCGTTCGCACCGCCCGCAGACAAGGTCCCGCCGATGAGGGTCGCGATCACGAGCCATGTCGACGGCCACGCCCCCGCCGCGACCACCATCGCGGGTACCGTCGTTACCAGCAGGAGCTCGATGATCCGGGGCTTCGTCAACGCGATGTAGGCACCTATCCGTGCCCGGGCCCCCGATACCTCTTGGGTTTCAGTGGTGGTGTCGGTCGTTTCCAACTCGATCGCACCCGAGGGGTCGGTGATGAGACGTCGCATCAAGCTCCTCCCTCGTACGCGGCCGTGGCACGAACCCGCTTCACCCTAGGCGTCTCGGCAAGGGACGGGTGAGACAGTACCGACACGGCGACCAAACAGCCCCAGATCAGGGCCGCTGTGAGTAGGTGCAGGGCCACGAACAGCTCGTTGATCGGACTCGGGGGTGGGTTCCATACGTTGAGGGCTCCAAGGACGACTTGAACGAGGAACAGACCCATAGCTGCGCGCGCGAACTTGGCTTGCACCGGCATCTCCGACTTGCGGCGGATCACCCGAAGGGCGAACCAGACCACGATGACTCCGACCACCAGCGCCAGGCCACGGTGGAGGAAATGGATCGCTGCCGGTTCGAACGACAGGTCCGGGATGACCTTCCCGTTCATCAGGGGCCAGTCCGGGAACACATACCCCGCTGAACGCCCGGTCACGTAGGAACCGACCAGCAGGAGCACGAGAACTCCCAGGGCCGCGCCCCGTCCGTGGGTGGCGATCGAGCTATCGGTCGCCGGCGTTAGACCGCCATCGGCAACCGCCGTCGAGATGGACAGGTAGATGAGGACTGCGACCAACGTCATCGCCGTCGCCAGGTGAAGCACCACCGATTCCGCCTTGAGCTCCAGCAACACGACGATCGCACCTAGAACCGCCTGGAACAGCACGAGACCGAAGGCCACAACCGCGGTCCACTTCAACTTCTTGTCCGCATCCCGCTGCCGCAACATGGCGAGGGCCAGTACCCCTAGAAGGATGACCACGACCGTTGCCATCAATCGGTGTGAGAACTCGATGATCACTGCTCTGTTTCCGAAGAAGGGGATGACCGCCCCCGAGCAATCGGGCCAGTGCGTACCGCAGCCCAGCCCCGATTTCGTGGCCCGAACCAATCCGCCGACGGCAACCAGGACGAAGGTGGCCACGGTGGATGCGAGCGCGAGTCGCCGGATCGAAGTCATCGGTCGGGAGATGTTATCCGTGGCCGCCGCTAATCTCGGTCCGTGAAGAGACGACTGATCGCCCTCGCTCTGGCATCGGCGATGGCCCTGATGGCCTGTGGTGGAGACGGCGGGAAGACCGGGGCAGAGCCCGAAAAGAGCACCTCGCGATTCGGTGCTGCCTTCACCGATGCGAAGGCATATCCGGTATTCGCCTCGTCCGAGATCGTCGTGGGAGACAACCGTTTCCTCGTCGGGCTGCTCGACGAGAACGACGCTCCGATCGGTTCCGCGGACATCTCGATGCACATCGAGTTCTTCGATCTCGCTAAGTCGGAGACCGAGGCGGTGTTCGCAAAGGACCTTCAGTTCATCGAGACGATCCCCGGACAACGAGGCTTGTACATGACTGAGGCGACCTTCGACTCGGCGGGCGACTGGGGGGCCGAGGTCACCGTGACCGGCGACGGCCTCGACGAGTCGGTGGATGCCTCGTTCGAGGTGGCCGAGTCGGCAACGACCCCGGCGGTCGGTGCCCCTGCGCCTCCCTCGGATACCCCGACCGCGGCCGATGTTGACGACCTCTCAGAGATCTCTACCGATCCGAAACCAGACCCCGACTTCTACCGCTTGTCGATCAGGGATGCGTTGAAGCGATCGGAACCCTTCGTTGTCGTCTTCGCGACCCCGAAGTTCTGTACCTCGCAGGTGTGCGCGCCGACCCTCGACCTAGTGAAGGCTGCGTCGAAGCAGATCACAGGAGTGAACTTCATCCACGTCGAGGTCTACCGGAACCTCGACGACCCCTCCAACCTGATCCCGGTCAAGGCGGTACGGGAGTGGGGCCTGCCAAGTGAGCCTTGGGTCTTCGTCGTAGATGCGAAGGGCAAGGTTGCGGCGAAGTACGAGGGAACCGTTACTGCGGGAGAGTTGAACGCAGTTCTCAAACGTCTTCGATAGTCAGGGCGAAGAGTTTCCCGTTCCGCTCTTCGATGTCGCATGCAACGGGGGCCGCGGACTGGACGTGTTCCTGTAGGTGGCCGAGAGGGAAGCCATAGTCGACGTCGTCGGCGATGAAGAGCTCGTAGGTGTCACTGCCATCTTTCAAGGTGAAGCTGTTGACGTCGTCGATCGCAACCGAATCGATGCTCACGATCACGCCTTCGAGGCGATCAGGTGAGTCGGGTGAGCCTCCGCGTTCTGCTTCGTCACCACAAGCGGCGACCAGAACCGCGAGCAACGTCAGACAGATCGCTAGCCGGCGCATCGCACTAGGGTAGATCACGTGTCCTTGATCCCAGCTGTCGACGAGCGCATCCACGCGTTCCTCGACGAGCGCAAAGCTGCGATCCCCGAGACAGGAATCTTGATCGAGGAGATCCGGCGCGTTGTGTCCGCGGGCGGGAAGCGTTTGCGCCCCCAGTTCTGTTACTGGGGCTTCCGATCCGCCGGCGGTAAGCACGGCCCCGAGATCATCTCCGTCACAACCGCGTTCGAGTTACTTCATACGTTCGCGATCGTTCACGACGACATCATGGATTCGGCGCGCGAGCGCCGGGGGCAACCGACGACGGTCGAGCTGATGGGGATGGAGCGCGCTCTCCTCGTCGGAGACCTGGCCCTCGTACTCGCGGACGCGGCGTTCTGGGGATCAGAGTTCCCGGTGGAGACCTTGTGTGCCGCCTTCTCCGAGTTCACGATCATGCGCGAGCAGGTGATCGCCGGGCAGCACATGGACCTGGAAGCGCACGACTCGGAGGTCGACGAAGCGGCTGCGCGTGCGATCGCAGTGTTGAAGTCCGGGTCGTATTCGATCGAACATCCCCTCCTGATCGGAGCAAGGCTCGCGGATGCAGACACCGGGACGATCGAAGGTCTCCGTCTGTTCGGACGACCCTTGGGCGAAGCTTTCCAACTCGTGGATGACCTCCTGGGTGTGTTCGGGGACGCCGAGACAACCGGGAAGCCGATCGATTCGGATATCAGAGAGGGCAAGCGCAACGTGTTGTTCGCGAAGACCCTCTCTGCTCTCGATGGAGCGGATCGCACCTTCTTCCTCGATCGATGGGGTCGAGGCGATGCCCTCGACGAGTCGGTCGTCGGGCGATTGCGCGACCTGATCCAGGTTTCGGGAGCTCGCCGTGAGACCGAGGATCTGGTGGTGAGACTGGCTTCGGAAGCGGCGATCGCGTTGGCCTCGGCGGCGATCGACGGCGACGCGCGCACGGCTCTCGAAGGTTTGATGGACCAGGCGATTCGCCGATCGAAGTAAGTCCCAGCGTGACGGTTGGCCCTTGTTAGATTTGCGCCGCTGGCAACTCACAGATCAGGAGAACAAGTGGCCGATCCGGAACAGATCTATTCAGAGGTTCTCGCCGAGGAGCAAGCCAAGGGCAGTGCGTCACCCGTCGCCGAGGGTCGCGCCAAGGCCGCTCGAGCTCGGGCCGAACATGGATCCCCACATCCCAAAGAAGCGAAATGGTGGCCCGGCGCCCAGCCCCACCTCGAAGGCGGTGGAGGGGGCGAAGCTGAGGCCGAACCGGTCGAGGAAGCCGCTCAGGACGAGCCCGCCGAGGCACCGGTAGCCGAGGAGACTCCGGCCGCGACGGAGGAGGTCCAGGCCCCTCAGGTGCCGCAAGAGCAGACCGCTCCACCACCGGAGGCTCAACCCGCGGCCGCGACCGCGTCGGTCCCGACCGAGACGACCGCGGCCCCCGTTGCTGCCGCAGAGGCCGCCCCGGAGGCGAAGCCATCGGGCGTGATCCACGGGACGACCACCGGGACCAGGCTGCGCCCGGAAGACGAGTCCACGACCGAGGCCCAGTTCCAGGGCCAAGCCGACATGTACGACCGGAGGAAGTTGATCGACGAGCTGATCGCCACCGGTGTGCCTGCGGTCAGTGCCCACGACACCGGGGAGAAACGTTCTCCCGCTCTCGCTCTCATGTACCTATTGATCCCGATCCTCGCGATCGCTTTCTTGCTGGCGCAGAACGACTCCGCTCCCGCAACCGCTGAAGGACCTGGGGCCGGAGGCGGAGCCGACAAGGGCATAACGGTCGTTGCTCAGGGCGTCGCCTTCGACACCGACAACCTTGCTCTGACCGCAGGGGAGGAGTCCCCCATCACCTTCAGCAACGAGGACACCGTCGAGCACAACATCGCGATCTACGAGGACGAGGCGGCCACGAAGAACCTCTTCAAGGGGGAGATCGTCCCGCCCGGCGGCACGGGGGAGTATTCGGTTCCCGCCCTCGATAAGGGCGAGTACTACTTCCATTGCGATATCCACCCCTCGATGAGCGGATCCGTCACGGTCGAATAACCCTCGCCCGTCCTGGGGATCCCCAGGCCCGGGTGACGGTTCCGGCTGGGAGGACGAGGAGTAGACTCGTTCCCTCGCTCGTGAAAATTTTCACAAGGGCCTGGACCCGCCTCTGACGGG
This sequence comes from Actinomycetota bacterium, assembly GCA_034667565.1. Classification (GTDB taxonomy): domain Bacteria; phylum Actinomycetota; class CADDZG01; order CADDZG01; family WHSQ01; genus JAXDJJ01. The sequence continues at coordinate 8,030 of JAXDJQ010000068.1, read as the reverse complement.
GGGCCTGGAGGGAAGGACGCCGTGACGACCGAGTTCGATGTGGCCATCGTCGGGGGCGGTCCCTCGGGGGCCGCAGCAGCCCACTACCTGGCTACCAAGGGTCACTCGGTCCTGGTGTGCGAGAAGAAGGCGTTCCCCCGGGAGAAGACCTGCGGCGACGGACTAACCCCCCGCGCGGTTAAACAGCTCCAAGAGATGGGCTTGAGCTCGGAGCTCACCGCCTGGGAGAGCGTCCAAGGTTTGCGCATCCATGCCGCGGGTCGAACCTTGGAGCTTCCGTGGCCCGAATCTGAGGTGTGGGCCAACTACGGACTGATCAAACCTCGCAAGGAGCTCGACAAGATCGTTCTCGATCACGCAGAGAAGGCCGGGGCGAAGGTGCTCCAACAGACGCAGGTGGTCGACCCGATCTACACCGATGGCGTCCTCACCGGCTTCGTTGCGAAACGCGACGGAGAAGAGGAACGCATCAAGGCGCGATACACCATCTGCGCGGAAGGCTCTGCTACGAAGTTCGCGAAGTCGCTCGGTCGGACGCGCAACACCGAGTACCCGATGGGCTGGGCCATCCGTCAGTACTTCAACTCGCCTGCGATGGCACACTCCGGGTGGTTCGAGGGATTCCTCGAGGTGAAGTCGGGGCCGGACGAGCTCCCCGGATACGGCTGGGTCTTCCCCGTCGGCGACGGCACCGTGAACGTCGGCGTGGGTTTGCTGACGACTTACGGACAGTGGGAGTCGGTGAACCTCAACGAGCTCCAGCGCAATTTCGTCAACCAGATCCCCAGTGAGTGGGGGATCAATTACGACACCGTCTGCAGCAAGCCGCGTGGTGGTCGTCTCTTCATGGGCCAGAGCGTGTGGCCCCCTCATGGACCCGGATTCATCCTCGTCGGCGATGCCGCCGGGATGATCAACCCTTGCAACGGCGAAGGCATCGCGTACGGCTACGAAACCGGTCGTATCGGAGCCCGCCACATCGACGAGGCGTTGCGCAACGGTTACGGCCCCGCCCTCGATGGCTACACGCGCGAGCTCGAGACCATCTATGGGCCCTACTACCGCGTCGGCCGCAAGTTCTCGAGACTGATCGGACATCCGGAGTTGATGGAACGCCTCGTTTCGATGGGGATGCACTCGAAGAAACTCATGAACTTCGCCCTGATGTTCATGGCGAACCTCGAAGACGAGAAACGCTTCGGGATGCAGCAATTCGGAGTTCGGGTGCTGAAGAGACTGGCGGAGATGCGCGGATGACATTGCCCGCGTACCTGCCGATCCTGTTCCTCGTGATCCTCTCGACCTTGTTCGCGGTCGGGTCGATGCTGGTCTCTGCGAAGTTGAGTCCCCGCAAGTGGACGCCGGCGAAGCTGGATCCGTACGAGTGCGGGATCGTGCCCGAAGAGGGTTCCGAGGGCCGCGAGCGTTTCCCGATCAAGTTCTACCTAGTGGCGATGCTGTTCATCATCTTCGACATCGAGACGGTGTTCATGTATCCGTGGGCGGTCGCGTACAAGGAACTCAAGATGTTCGGGCTCATCGAGATGGGCGTCTTCGTTGCCATGCTCGTCGCTGCCTACGTCTACGTGTGGAAGCGAGGTGGACTCGAGTGGGCGGAGTAAGCGATGCGGTCGGCGCCAACTTCCTGACAGCGCGACTCGACAAGCTCGTGAACTGGGCCCGCAAGTCCTCTTTGTGGCCCGCGACCTTCGGGCTTGCTTGTTGCGCTATCGAGATGATGGCAACGACGATGCCGCGCCACGACCTCGCCCGGTTCGGGATGGAGGCCTTCCGCGCCTCGCCGCGCCAAGCCGACCTGATGATCGTTGCCGGACGGGTCTCTCAGAAGATGGCTCCCGTTCTGCGCACCATCTACGACCAGATGACGGAACCCAAGTGGGTCATCTCGATGGGGGCGTGTGCATCCAGCGGAGGAATCTTCAACAACTACGCGCTCGTTCAAGGTGTCGATCAGATCGTGCCGGTCGACATCTACATCCCGGGTTGCCCCCCGCGGCCCGAGATGTTGATCGACGGGATCATGCTGCTCCACGAGCAGATCAAACGCGGCGAGTACTCGGCCGGACGGGTGACTGCATGAACGTGACGACGATCGCGGCAGCCGAGTGGGCCGAGCGCGCGGAGAAGCTTCATTCCGAAGGGTGGCAGGTTCTCGACCTTCATGGTCTCGATCGATTGCGCCTCACCCCGAGTGAGCCACGTTTCGAAGTCGTGGTGCAGTTGTTGAACCAGGAGCGCAAGGAACGTCAGACCGTTCACGTTGTGGCAGGGGGCGACCCGCCGAGCGTTCCTTCCGTGACCACTGTGTGGCCGACGACCAACTTCATGGAGCGTGAGACCTACGACCTTTACGGGATCACGTTCGAAGGTCATCCGAACCTGACCCGCATCCTCATGCCGGACGAATGGGAAGGCCACCCGCTGCGCAAGGACTATGGGGTCGGCAAGGTTCCCGTTGAGTTCATCCCCCAACCGATCATGCAGATCGACTCGCCGGGACAGACGCCGGGTTCTGGAACAACGAGCGTCCAACGCGATCGTCTCGGTCAGGTCCTCGTCGAGGGTGATTCACCGTGAGCACCACCGAGATCACCTCAACGAAGCTCGTCTCCGAGCTCGAGGAGCGGGGACAGGGTGCGTTCGTCGAGACCTTCGACGAGCAAGAGGGCCGCATGGTAATCAACATGGGCCCCGTCCACCCTTCGACGCACGGGGTCTTGCGTCTGATGCTGGTTCTCGACGGCGAGACGGTTATCGAGTGCCTGCCGGTGATCGGTTATCTGCACACCGGCATCGAGAAGGAGTGCGAGGACAACAACTGGCGCGGTGCCGTGACTGCCGTCACTCGGATGGATTACCTCGCGAACTTCTTCAACGAGCAGGCTTACTCCCTGGCCGTCGAGTCATTGCTCGGCATCGAGATCCCACCGCGCGCCAAGTACATCAGGACCCTGCTCGCCGAGATGAACCGACTGTCATCTCATCTCGTGTGGTGGGGGACCCAGGGCCTCGACATGGGCGCGATGTCGGCGATGTTCTACGCGTTCCGCGAACGCGAGCTGTTCCTTGACTTCTACGAGATGGTCACCGGATTGCGTATGAACCACGGTTTCATCATCCCGGGTGGTGTGTGGGAGGACCTTCCGCTGGGTTGGGAGCGTGCGGTACGGAACATCACCAACCTGATGCCGAAACGCATCGACGAGTACGAGCGGTTGCTAACGACGAACCCGATCTTCCTCGAGCGTACGAAAGGCATCGGAGCGATCTCGGCGCAAGACGCTCGTGATCTGGGCGCTACGGGCCCGATCGCGCGCGCTACCGGGATCGACTGGGATCTTCGACGCGACATGCCCTACGAAGCGTACGGAGACGTCTCATTCAGCGTGCCGATCGCTCCCGAAGGCGATGTCTATGCCCGTTACCGGGTGCGGATCGCAGAGATGCGCGAGTCCGTGCGGATCATCGAGCAGATCGCCGGGAAGATGCCAAAAGGGGACTTCCGCCACCAGGATCCGAAACTCGTTCACCCGCCACGGCGCGAGATGGCGCATTCGATGGAAGCAGTGATCCATCACTTCAAGCTGTCGACGCAGGGTTACACGGTTCCTCCAGGTGAAACTTATGTCGCGGTCGAGTCACCGCGTGGAGAACTGGGTGCTTACGTGGTCTCGGATGGCGGAACCTCGCCGTATAAGTGCCACGTGCGCGACCCGAGCTTCGTGAATCTGCAGTCGTTGGCAAAGATGGTTGAGGGCGGGCTACTCGCCGATCTCATCGCTTCGATCGCGTCAACCGATCCGATCATGGGTGGTGTGGATCGTTGAGCGTTTTCACCGATGAGCATCGCCGCGTCGCGGATCAGATCGTGGCGAAGTATCCGAACTCGCGCTCGGCAACGCTGCCGTTGCTGTTCCTCGTGCAATCGATCGAGGGCTACGTCACGGATGACGGCATGCGCGAGGTCGCCGAGATCCTCGGCCTCACGTCTGCCCAGGTGCTGGCATCCGCGAGCTTCTACACGATGCTCAAGAAGCACCCCCAGGGCGAGTACCTCATCTCGATCTGCCGCAACATCTCGTGCACGCACCTCGGATCCCGCAAGGTGATCCAAGCGGCGGAAGAGACCTTGGGCATACCCGCGGGTAGCACCACGGACGATGGTCGTTTCTCGCTCGAGGCCGCTGAGTGCCTCGGTACGTGCGATGGGGCACCCAGCATGCAGATCAACTACGAGGACTTCTACAAGGTCACCCCGGACGACGTCGTCGATCTGATCGAGACCCTGATGAACGGTGAAGAAGTAGTGAGCGTTCGTGGTGAGCGTGTGAAGACGCACAAGGAGATCGCTCGCGAGACGGCCCTCGCCGGCGTGCGGGACAACGGACATGCCCATGCAGATACGCAGCGAACGGTTGGCGGCGAGTCGCCTCCGAAAGACTTCAGTCCGGGTGTCAGGCCCCCGGTGACGGGGGGTAACGATGCCTGAGGAAACCCGCATCGTTACGAAGCGCCTGCGCGAGTTCCCCGAAGATTCGTGGACGATCGAGCGCGTCCTCGACGATGGTGGTTACGAAGCGGCGCGCAGCGTCGTGACGTCGATGACCCCCGACGATCTGATCGAGCTCGTGAAAGCGTCCGGATTGCGCGGGAAAGGTGGTGCTGGCTTCCCGACCGGGATGAAGTGGGGCTTCGTACCCAAGGACGTCTTTCCGAAGTACGTGGTGATCAATCACGACGAAGGTGAGCCCGGCACCTTCAAGGACCGCGAGCTCGCCGAGATGGATCCCCACCAGTTGATCGAAGGGATCACGATCGCCGCATGGGCGAATCAGGCAGAGAAGGCGTTCATCTATTGCCGCGGTGAGTTCGCACTCGGCTCGCGCCGCCTGGATCGTGCGATCGACGAGGCCTACGAGAAGGGATTCCTCGGCACGGGCATCTTCGGCTCCAAGTTCAACTTCGACATCGTTCTGCACCGGGGCGCGGGTGCTTACATCTGCGGCGAAGAGTCGGCGCTCTTGGACTCGCTCGAGGGGTTCCGAGGTCAGCCGCGTCTGCGCCCGCCGTTCCCTGCGATCAAGGGTCTCTATGGGCAGCCGACGGTCATCAACAACACCGAGACACTGTCCTCGCTACCGTCGATCGTCACCAACGGTGCCGACTGGCACAAGGGTTACGGAACCGAGAAGTCACCGGGCACGAAGATCTTCTCGATCTCTGGGCATGTCGAGAGGCCGGGCAATTACGAGGTCCCTTATGGGACTACGTTGGCGGATCTCCTCGAGCTTGCGGGTGGGATGAAGGATGGTCGTTCCCTCAAAGCCGTGATCCCCGGCGGGGCCAGTGCGCCGTTGCTGACCTCGACAGACGTCGCGATGGACTTCGAAGCCCTTAAGGAGGCCGGAACGATGCTCGGTTCCGGTGCGGTCGTATTCATGGACGACACGACCTGCATGGTCCGCAATGCCCTTGTGACCACAGAGTTCTTCGAACACGAAAGCTGTGGCAAGTGCACGCCCTGTCGTGAGGGCACCTGGTGGGCCGTGAAGGTCCTCGAGCGCATCGAGCATGGCGCCGGGCGTACTGAAGATATGGATCTGCTCCTCGACATCGCGGATGGGATCGACGGCCGTTCCTTCTGTCCCCTTGGGGACGCGGCCTCGTGGGCATTGCGATCGAACGTGAAGTTGTTCCGCGAGGAGTTCGAACGTCACGTCGCCGACGGGCACTGTTCGTTCGACGGCGATCACAAGGTTCTTGTGGGAGCGAGGGTCCGCGACACCGATCCCGGTGAGGCGGGCATCGAGTCTCAACCTGCCGCCGGGATAAACGCCGACGACACGCGACGAGGGGGCATGACTGGTGAGCCCTGATAACGAGTCGTCTCCTATGGCTAAGGTCACGATCAACGGGCAGACCGTCTCGACCGAGCCGGGTCGTCTCTTGATCGATGTTGCCGAGGAGATGGGCGTCTTCGTACCGCGCTTCTGCTACCACCCCGGGATGAAGTCGGTCGCGGTCTGTCGCATGTGTCTGGTGCAGGTCGAAGGCTCGAACAAACTCCTCCCCGCGTGCGCGACACCTGTCGCCGATGGGATGACGGTCAACACCGTTGAAGAGAACGCGGTGGATGCCCAGAAGGGGATGCTCGAGTTCCTTCTGATCAACCACCCTCTCGACTGCCCGATCTGCGACCGTGGTGGCGAGTGTCCCTTGCAAGACCAGACCTACGCCCACGGCCCCGGCTCCTCGCGCTACGTCGAGGAGAAGCGTCACTACGAGAAAGCTCTCGAGATCTCAGACCTCGTCGTTCTGGATCGGGAACGTTGTGTGTTGTGCTGGCGGTGCGTTCGCTTCTCCGACGAGATCGCGGGCGATCAGTTCATCCAGCTCGTCGACCGCGGTGCCGGGACCCAGATCCTCACCTTCTCGGACGAGCCGTTCGATAGCTACTTTTCCGGCAACACGATCCAGATCTGCCCCGTCGGTGCGCTGACATCCAAGCCCTACCGGTTCGTCTCGCGGCCGTGGGATCTCAAAGCCGCCCCGAGTGTCTGCACCTACTGTTCGGTTGGTTGTCCGATGACGAACGAGGTCCGCAACGACAGCGTCGTTCGTTGTCAGGCCCTACCGAACGAGGAAGTCAACGACTTCTGGACCTGTGACAAGGGCCGCTTCGGCTACCACCACGTCGACTCGGCCGATCGCCTGACGACACCTCTCGTTCGAGAAGGCGAAGACTTCCGTCCCGCGTCGTGGGCCGAGGCGGCAGAGAAGATCTCCGAAGGCCTCGAAGGCAAGGACCGCATAGGCGTCATCGCGGGAGGCCACCTAACGACGGAAGACGCGTTCGCGATCGCACGTCTAGCACGAAAGGTGCTGAAAACCTCCAACATCGATTCACGTATCCAGGATGCAAGCGCGGCCTACGAGCGGGTCCTCGAAGCAACCGGTGTCGCCGGATCCAGCGCGCGGATGAAAGATCTCCAGTCGGCTCGCACGATCGTTTGGATCGGCGGCGATCCGAAGGAGACGCTCCCCGTCTTGTACCTGCACCTCCGAGCCTCGGTTCTGGAGCACAACGCGAAACTCATCAACGTTTCCCCGCGGCGCATCTCGCTCGACGATTTCGCAACCCACTCGGTGCGAACCGCGGACGCGCTTACCGATCAGGCGGTCGCGTCCGACCTCGGAGACAACGTGATCGTCTGCTGGGCCCCCACTTCTTCCAGCATCGACAACGAGAACCTGGACTTGGCTCTATCGCTCGTGGCCGATCACGACGCGAAGCTGTTGATGTGCCCGCCGCACGCAGGCTCACAGGGCATGATCGACATGGGCGTGCTGCCTACGCTCGAAGCGGGGTACAAAGTTGTGGCCGAGCCGGGTATGGATACCCGAGCGATGCTCGAGGCCGCCGCGGCGGGTGAACTCGATGCGTTGCTCATCTTCGGAGCGGATCCCATCACCGACTTCCCCGATGCTGCTCTGGCGAAGAAAGCACTGGAGAGCAGCGCGTTCACGGTTGTGACCGAGCTGTTCCCGACCGAAACGGTGTCGCACGCAGACGTTGTCCTCCCTAGTGCGGCCTACGCGGAGCGTTCGGGGACGTTCACGAATCTCGAACGGCGTCTTCAGAAGCTCGAAGCAGTGAAAGCCCCGGTCGGAACCGCGCGCGAGCCATGGCAAATCTGCGCAACGATCGCAGCCGCCCGGGGCACCGAATGGAACTGGTCGACGATCGAGGATGTATGGGCCGACCTCCGCAAAGAGGTGCCGACCCACAAAGACGTCGACCTCGACGCCCTCTCTGCGAGCATCCCCAGCAGCACCCTTCAGTACGAATCCGACTTCGAAGAAGGCGCGCAGGAACCATCCGTCGCAGTCGCTGGCCCCGGAGGCCAGTACCCCAAGGGCTATCGCCAAGGCGCCCCCTTCCAAACTGGCCAGAACTGGCCCCTGTCCTGGGAATTACGAGCCTTCGAAGCCCGCCAACGCCCCGGCGT
>JAXDJQ010000067.1:0-3519 GCA_034667565.1 Actinomycetota bacterium | reverse complement strand
ACCTCTCGCGCCGTGACTTCACGATCAATGCGATGGCCGTTCGTCTCCCCGAGAAGGAGGCGGTGGATCCCTTCGGGGGCGTGAAGGACCTGGCTGCAAAGCTGATCAAGACTCCGCTCGATCCGATCGTGTCTTTCAGTGACGACCCACTTCGCATGCTGCGTGCGTTCCGGTTCGCGTCGCAACTCGACCTCACGATCGATGATTCAGTTCTCAACGCGGTCGAGCAACTGCGCGATCAGATCAAGACCGTCTCGTTCGAGCGGATCAGAGACGAACTCTCCAAACTCATCACGGGTCGGGCTCCGGCGCGTGCCCTGGAGCAGGCTGAAACATGCGGTTTGACGCAGTACTTCCTTCCTGAGTTGTCGGATCTGAAACTCGAGCAGGATCCCGTTCAGAAACATAAGGATGTGTTCCACCACACGCTTGCGGTCGTCGAGAACACAGAGCCGAGGCTCAGCTTGCGTCTTGCAGCTCTCTTGCACGACATAGGCAAGCCCAAGACCCGCCGCATCGATCCCGTGGAGGGTGTGTCCTTCCATCACCATGAGGTCGTCGGTGCGGACATGGCGGCTGCCCGACTACGTGAGTTGCGCTTCAGCAACGACGTGATCCACGAGGTGTCGGAGGTGATCCGATTGCACCACCGGTTCCACACCTATCGCCTTGGTTGGTCTGACTCCGCCGTCCGCCGTTATGTACGGGATGCGGGCTCGCTCCTGCCGACACTCAACGACATGGTTCGGGCGGACTGCACCACTCGCAATAGAGCGAAGGCCAAGGAGCTGGCAGCACGCATGGACGAGCTGGAGGCCCGCATCACCGAGCTCGCTGCTAAGGAAGAGATCGAGCGGATCCGACCGGAGCTCGATGGGAAGAAGGTGATGGACCACCTCGGGCTTGAGCCGGGGCCCCTCGTGGGTCAGGCGATGGGTTTCCTGCTCGAATTGCGCTTGGAGGAGGGAATGCTCGGCGAGGAGGAGGTCCTTCGTCGCCTCGACGCATGGTGGCAAGAGCGCGCTGCAAGTGGCTGACCCCAAACCCCATCCAGGCGAGCCCTACTTCCGATCGATAGGCGATCGGTTGGGCCGGGCATACCTTCGATATGACTTCACGAAGGGAACCGCGCAGGAGGTCGATTTCCTGATCTCTCTTATCGGTCCGGGTAAAGGTCGCCGGCTACTCGATGTGGGTTGCGGCCCCGGCCGGCATGCGGTCGCCCTCGCGCTCCAAGGTTGGGACGTGACGGGGATCGATATCTCGCAGTCGTTCTTGGATATCGCGGCGGAAGAGGCACGCCGAGCCGGCGTGGGCATGTCGTTGTTCCAGGTCGACGCGCGCCGGATGCCCTTCGACGATGAGTTCGCTTGCGTCATCTCGATCTGCCAAGGTGGTTTCGGACTGATGGGCAAGGACGACGATCTGGTGCTACGGCGCATCGCAGAAGCGACCGCGCCTGCCGGCACCGTCGTGCTCACCGCCTTCAGTGCGTACTACTCGGTTCGAGAACAAACCGATGCGCATCTGGATGCGGATTCCGGCGTCGTCCACGAGGTCACGACGATCCGTGACCCGGCGGGGTCCGAGCACGAGGTCGATCTGTGGACGGGGGTCTATACACCGCGCGAGCTACGACTCCTGTCGCTGGGGGTTGGGCTGATACCGGAGGAGATCTGGTCGGTGGCGCCGGGCGCGTTCGCTCGATGCGTTCCCGACACCGAGCACCCCGAGTTCATGCTGGTGGCGCGGAAGCCTGCTTAGAGGAGGTCGACTCGTCTCATGGCAGAGCGCATGACTACCGTCACCAACAAGGTGCCGATCCCGGCGCAGATCAGAAGTGGTCTGAATGAGACCCGTTGAAAAGCAACCATCAGGAGTCCGGCGGCTACGCTCGCAAGGTTGTACAGGATGTCGTAAAGAGCGAAGGCCCGACCGCGCATGTCGTCCGGTAATGCATCCTGTACCTGCGCGTCGACGGCAACCTTCGTCAGGAACGTCCCGAACCCTCCGATGAAGGTGAGCCCCAGGACTGCGTAGATATCGATGATGCCTCCGAGGGCCACGATCCCGACCCCCGAGACGATGAACCCGCTCAGGATCAGCTGCGGTCGATTCAATCGCCCCCCGAGCAAAGAGGTCGCGACGGCGGCACTGAACGCGCCGGCGCCGGCAGCACCAAGAGCGAGGGCGCTGGATGAGAGTTTGCCGCTGTCGTCCGAGGCGGATGGATATATGTCTTTGATCACGATGATCGCCGCGATGGCAACGAACATCCCGATCGTCCTTACGACGAATATGCCGATGAGTGGCAAGCGCGCGCCGGGGCGCACCCAGATCGCTCGGAGGCCTTCGAGGAGCTCGGCGAAGACGGTCCTGACCGCTTGGCTCATCCGCACAGCGCGCGCGTGAACGTGCGCGAACGGGTCGGATAGACGTCCGGACATCCATGCAGCACCTGCATACATCGCGCCTGCAGCCAGATAGGGAGCGGTGAGTGAAGACCCTGCGATCAGAACGCCGATGACCCCTCCCGTGAGGGCGGCCAGCATCCCTCCACCTGCCGAGAGGGCGTTGCCTCGTAAGAGGTGTTTGTCATGGAGCACGGCCGGGAGCAGGGCGCCCTTGGTCGTGAGGAACAAGCGTCCCAGCGCAAGCACGACCAGCAGCGTTGCCATCGAGCCACCGTCGCCGGGCAAGAACCCCGACCAGAGAGGAAGACTCATCAGGAGCCCCGCCCTGATGAAGTTTGTCCAGATGAGCAACCCGCGCCGCGGCCACCGGTCGACGAACACACCCATGAACGGAGACAGAAGTGAGTACGGCAGCAGCGTCAACACGAACAAGGCCAGGATCTTGCCCGGCGTGCCTTGGCGGAACGGCTCGATGACGAGCTCGTACGTGAAGGCCGCTTGAGCTACGCCATCCGCAGCTTGTGACAGACCCTGCGCCCCAAGAAGGACGCGGAAGTCCCGCTGCCCCAGCAGGACGCGGATGCGGTCCGCGTCCACCATCGTTAGGGCTTGGAGCGCAGCGCTGGGTCCGTCTCTAGAGAGAACCCGTTGGTGCTGTGACCATTCGTCGCCGAGTCGATCGCGTCTATCGTGATCTGGTCTTCCTTGATGAAGGCCTCGACCAGGTCGTGAGCCTCTTCGTCCGAGTACTGCACGGGCGGCGACTTCATGAAGTACGCACTCGGGCCCAGCAATGGTCCACCGATCCCGCGATCCATTGCTAGCTTGGCGCAACGCACCGCGTCGATCACGACACCGGCAGAGTTGGGCGAGTCCCAGACCTCGAGCTTGAGCTCCATGTTGACGGGGATATCACCGAACTCCCGGCCCTCGATGCGGATGTACGCCCACTTGCGGTCCTTGAGCCACGGCACGTGGTCCGACGGACCGATGTGGATGTCCTCCGCGTCGATCCCGTTGTTGATCTGCGACGTGACCGACTGTGTCTTGGAGATCTTCTTGGACTTCAGGCGGTCTCTCTCGAGCATGTTCTTGAAGTCCATGT
>JAXDJQ010000066.1:0-2859 GCA_034667565.1 Actinomycetota bacterium | reverse complement strand
CGAGCGCGCGGTTCAGTCGGGCCGGTTCAACAAAGCCGACCCCTATGAGCTTGCTACCCAGCTCTGGTCGATGACGCACGGAGTTGTGACGCTGCACTTCGCCGGGTTGATGACGATCGATGAGGTGATCGATTGCATAACCAAGATGGGCCGCAACCTGTTCGTGGGATTCGGGGACGATCCCAAGGCGGCTGAAGCATCGCTTGGGGCGGCCCTTACGCGGTTCTCGGAGGAGATAACGAACGCGCGAGAGCTTTTTAGCTAGCCGCTTCTCTCGCGACGTCTTTCCCGGGACCGATCTTCTCCACAACGAAGTAGCCGTCTCCCTGGGCGATGACCCGCTCGATCTCAAGGTGCTCATGGCCTCGCACCACAAAGAAATGGGTGGGGTCCTCGCGCACCGTTCGGTATCCTTCGAGGTCGAGGGCGATCTCTTGCGTACAGGACAGGTCGCTGCACTCACATATGAACGTCGGGACTACCGACGGCCACCGGTCCTCTCCCCTCGCCAGCCCCTCGTTGAGGGACCGAGATATGACCTCGTTCTTGGCGGCTTTCCTAGCTGATTCGTCATCCATGACGTGACCATCCCCCTTGAGCGGTGCAGACAAACGGAGCCCCGATGCAGATGTCCGGATATGGCCAGCGCACCCGGCCGAGACTTGCTTGAATGGGGCCATGGAATTGGATTTCGACGCCTGCTACGAGGCGATCAAGAGCCGCGACGCCCGCTTCGACGGACGCTTCTTCACCGCCGTCAGCTCGACGGGGATCTACTGCCGTCCGATCTGTCCGGCGCGGACGCCGGGTCGGACGAGGGTTCGATTCTTCCCGTTCGCTGCAGCCGCAGAGGAAGCCGGGTATCGGCCGTGCCGGCGGTGCAGACCCGATCGCAGCCCCGACTCGCCGGACTGGGACTGGCGCGGCGATCTGATCGGACGAGCGTTGCGTTTGATCAGCGACGGCGTCGCCGATAGTGAAGGCATCCCCGAAGTAGCGAACCGCCTCGCGGTGAGTGAACGGCATCTCCGGCGGTTGTTCGTCTCCGAGCTCGGCGCAGCCCCCGGCACCGTCGCACGGACGCATCGCGCGCAGCTTGCACGCAGGTTGATCGAAGAAAGCACCCTTCCTCTTAGTGACGTTGCGATGGCTTCTGGGTTCTCGAGCATCCGGAGGTTCAACTCCACCATCCAGGAGACGTTCGGGCACACCCCTAGCGCGCTGAGGAAGAGCTCGAGATCCCAGACGGTTGCAGGATGCATGTTGCGGCTTCCCTACCGTGCTCCGCTAGCAACCGATCAACTTTTCGCATACCTCGCCGGGCGCGCCACGCCGGGGGTCGAATCGGCAGACTCCTCGACGTATCGCCGCACCGTCGACCTGCCGGGGGCGAAAGGGATCGTCGAGCTCGTCCTCGACCCATCGGGTGAGCTGCGATTGCACGCGCATCTCGATTCCGTCGACGGTCTTGCGGGCGTTGTGAGACGGGCGCGCCATCTCCTCGATCTCGATGCCGACCCACAAGCGATCGCGGAGCAACTCGCGACCGACCCCAAACTAAGGAAGGTCGTCGGAGCGGTTCCCGGCCTCAGGGTCCCGGGGGCCTTCGACGGGTTCGAACTCGCTGTTCGAGCCATCCTCGGACAACAGGTGAGCGTCAAAGCCGCGACGACGCTCGCCGGGCGACTGGTCGCCGCGTTCGGGGCGGCCTTGGACGAACCCTCCGGGACGTTGACCCACTACTTCCCCACTCCCGAGGTCCTCGCCGAAGCGCCGATCGCGACTATCGGGCTGCCCGCGCGACGAGCAGCGACCGTGAACACGTTGGCCCGTGCGGTGGCCGAGGGGGACATCGTGCTGGACGGAACCGCCGACCTAGAAGAGATGAAGCGACGGCTCCTCGCACTCCCCGGGTTCGGTCCGTGGACAGTCGCTTACATAGGGATGCGGGCTTTGAGGGACCCCGATTCGTTCCTTCCCTCCGACCTCGGCATCAAGCACGCACTTGCCCATCTGGGTATCGACCCTTCTACACATCGAGACGAAAGGTGGAGACCATGGCGGTCGTACGCGACGCTGTACCTGTGGACATCTCTGGCAGCGGCATGAAGCTTCAGGGCTGGAGTTGCCCTACCCCATTAGGACCGTTCTCGGTTGTCGCCCACAACGGCGTTGCCGTCGCGGCAGGATTCACCGAGAACTTCGATGAACTCTTGCTACCCCCGAACTCCGATGGCATCGAGATGGTCTCGGAGATCGCCGGGGTAACGGATCGGGTCGAGGCCTACTTCGGTGGGGACATCTCGGCGATCGACGACATCCCGATCCGCCCTTCAGGCAGCGAGCGCAAGATCGGCGCGTGGAAAGCCCTTCGCAAGGCTCCACCCGGACCGATGTCATACAAAGGATTGTCCGAGTTGATGCCTCCCCCCGCGAGTGCACGTTCCGCCGCGCGCGCCTGTGCGACGAATCCGATCTGTTTGATCGTTCCGTGCCATCGGTTCATCGGCAGCGACGGAAAGATGCACGGCTATTACTGGGGTCTAGAGGTGAAGGAATGGTTACTGGATCACGAGGAACGCTTCACGACCCGATCCGACCCCGCGTAGACGTTGAATCGATCTCCCCGAAGGAACCCGACGAGGGTCATCCCGAACTCGTTGGCCACGTCCACCGCCAAACTGCTCGGCGCCGAGACGGAACAGAGGATGGGGACTCCAGCGGTCACGCACTTCTGAGCCAATTCGTAACTCGATCGCCCACTGACCATCACGACCTGTCCCTGCAATGGAACCCGGCCCTTTAGTAGCGACCAACCGATCAGCTTGTCCAGCGCGTTGTGGCGCCCGACGTCCTCGC
>JAXDJQ010000065.1:0-7070 GCA_034667565.1 Actinomycetota bacterium | reverse complement strand
ATTCGATCTTCGTTCGCCACGTCGAGAACGATCTCTTGCCAGTCACTCAGCGTTATGGCATGGGGGTCATCGTGTGGAGTCCACTGGCCGGCGGCTGGCTGGCCGGGAAGTACCGGAGGGAACAATCGGCACCGCCCGAGGACTCCCGCGCCGTCCGGTTCGCGAAGCGAGGGTCGCCGGTGGCGGCACGCTTCGATCTGACCCGTCCGGCGAACCAGCGGAAGTTGGATCTCGTCGAGGATCTGGTCGTGGTTGCAGATAAGGCCGGGATGTCGATGGCACACATGTCGATCGCGTTCACGCTGGCTCATCCGGCGGTCACCTCGGCGATCATCGGGCCGCGCACGATGGATCAACTCGAAGACCTGCTGGCGGGAGCGGACCTGCGGTTGACCGACGAGACCCTCGATGCGATCGACCAGATCGTCGAGCCCGGCTCGGTTATCGAGGAGTCCGACAGGGGCTGGCAAGCCCCGTGGATGAAGCCTGAAGAACGTCGTCAACCGGCCTGGCAACCGAAGAAGTAGGAGAGGAGAGTCGGATGGTGCAAGCGATACCGGATGCATATGGAAGCGTCACGCCTTACCTCGTCGTGGAGGGGGCCGAGGAACTGCTCGGCTTCTTGCAGAACGCGTTCGACGCCACGATCAGGGGCGGCGACGTCATGCGCGGCCCCGACGGGAAGATCGGCCACGCCGAGGTCGAGATCGGTGACTCGATAGTGATGCTCGCTGACGTCCCGCCGGAGGGTGAGGCGCTGCGAGCGATGCTCGTCATCTACGTCGAGGATTGCGATGCCGTCTACAAGAAGGCCCTTGCCGCCGGCGCGGAGTCGCAGAGAGAGCCAGAGGACCAGTTCTACGGCGACAGGACCGCGGGTGTGCGGGACAAGTGGGGCAACCAGTTCTACATCTCGACCCACATCGAAGACGTGTCTCCGGAAGAGATGGAGCGCAGGGTCAAAGAGCAGTTCGGGAGTTAGCGTCCGGCCGATCCACCGCTCGCATGCCATAGACGTCCCGAGGGGGCCGTGTCGGGATCGATGCCCGCGCCCAGTTTCTGTTTCGTGCGCTGTCGTTCGATCGCGTCGGCGCAACTGAACCCTGCTGCGCGATCTCGCCAGATCTCGGCGAGGTCGAACGCTTCCTCGACCACGACGGTGACCCCGACGTTGCCGGCTTCGGTCCGGTGCACGAGAGATGCTCCCCCGCGCTTGCGGACCTCGCCGTGGAACAGCAGCAGCCACGAATGGAACACGGTCCGCGCGCACAACGCCTGGACCCGTTCGAACACCGTCACGTCGATCGGACCGGTGAGGTCGTCGATCGTCACGAAGATGATCCGCTGCCCCGACCGGATCGCCGGAGTCTGACTCGCGACCTTCACCCCAGCCACCCACACGTCGGTCTTGTTACGGATGGTCTGGAGCTCGTTGCCCGGGGTACACCCCAGATCAGCCAACAGGGGTCGGTACAGAGACATCACATGCCTACGGGCATCGATCCCCGAGATATCGATCTCCGCCTCGGTCTCTTCGAACTCGTCGTAGCCCCGGAGACCCGGTAGTTCCGAGGTGATCGGTTCGTCGAGACTGAGGCTGAGCTGCGAACCGATCTCGGGGCGAGGTTCACTAGCGAGATCTACCGCGCGCCACAGCAACTCTCTCCGGGTTCTAGTTCCGACGATGTTGTCGAGGGCTCCGATGTGGACGAGGTTCTCTAGCACCGGCCGCGAGATCTTCGTCCGCCGCCATAGATCCTCCAAAGAGGTGAACGGACCACACTTGCGCGCCTCAAGTAACGAGTCCGTCTCAGAAGCCGAGATGTCGCGTACCTCAGAGAGTGCGAGCCGCACCCCGAGAGTCTCGCCGGCCCATTCGGCGCGGTAGACCTTGTCGGAGTGATTCACGTCTATCGGCAGGATCGGGATGCCGAAATTGCGCGCGTCCGCGACCAGAAGTCTTCGGGGGTACATGCCGGGGTCGTGGGTGAGGATCCCCGCGATGAACTCGGCCGGGTAATGGGCTTTCAGCCACGCGGAGATATAGGTGGGAACCGCGAAGGCCGCCGCGTGAGCCTTGCAGAAGCCGAAGCTGGCGAATGCGAAGACCTCTTTCCATAGGGTCTGCGCCTGATGGCGTTCGTAGCCGTTCTTTACTGCCGACTCGATGAACCACGATGCGACATCGCCTTTGGGGGGCGTGACCTCGATAGGTCCGGCGACGCCGTGGAAATGAACTCTCTGATCCTTCTCCCAGTCCTCTCCTAACTTCTGCGCATGAGCTTTCGCTAACGCGCTCGCGGTGGACCCGAGGACCTGACCTTCGGGGCATTCGAACACCTCGGCCCACTGCTTAGGACGAGAGTCGGGGTCGTCGGGCATCGCCGGTCTCTCCGCATCGAGGTGCCTCCGGACGTAGTCGGCGTCGTCTAGGGAGCAGCCGGTTACTGCGGCCATGACTCGGATGACTTGCTCGTGGTACACGACGACGCCGTAGGTCTCGGCCAGGATCGGTCGCAGGTTCTCGTGGAGGTATCGCACCTCGCCGAATCCATGGCGACGGTCGAGGAACGGAGACACCATGTCGGACTTCACCGGGCCCGGGCGGAACAATGAGATGTCGATCAAGAGGTCCTCGAAGCGGTTCGGCTGGAAGCGGGCAAGCAGCTCGCGCTGGCCGGGCGATTCGATCTGGAAGCACCCGAGGGTCCTCGAGGTGCGGATCAGCTCAAACGTCTTCTCGTCACCACGAGGCACCTCGCGCAGGTCGAGCTTCTCGCCTCGCACCCGCTCTATCTCTTGGCCCGCGTGGGTGATCGACGAGAACATCCGCACGCCGAGGACGTCGAGCTTCGCAAGACCGAGCTCCTCGACATCGTCCTTATCGGCTTGCAGCATCGTGAAGCCCGCATAGCTCTCCTGCATCGGAACCCGGTCGGCGAGGTCGGGGGACGAGAGGATGACACCGCTGGGATGGAGAGCGAGATGGCGAGGGAAGCCGTCGACCGCGGTGCATAGCTCGAACAAACGGTTGAGCTGCCCCGCATCGAGGTTCGACCCCGCGAGCTCGGGCAAGCGTTCGATAGCAGCGGGTATGTCCCTAGCCCGGATGCGAGGGAACGCCTTTGCGACGAGATCGATCTCCTCCGGAGGGAGGTTTAGGGCCTTGCCAACCTCGCGGATCGCCATGCGAGCCCGGAACGTGTCGACCATGCAACAGATCGCGGTCTGCTCGGACCCGTAGGTGTCGAGGATGTAGCCGAGCACGTCTTCCCTGCGATGGGACTCGACATCGACGTCGATATCGGGGATCTCCTCGCGGCGTTTGTTCATGAAGCGCTCGAACAACAGGTCGTAGCGGACCGGGTCGACGTCTGAGATGCCGAGCACGTAGACCACGAGCGAGCCGGCCGCGCTCCCCCGGCACGAACAGCGGATCCCCATCCCGTTCCGGGTGTGCTCGACGATGTCGGCGACCATCAGGAAGTAGGCTGGCCAGCCCATACGGAAGATCATGTTGAGCTCGTGCTGGAGGCGGTCGTCTATCTGTTTGGTGATCTGAGGGAAGCGACGGCGCGCTCCGTCGTAACAACGCTTGGCGAGCATGCTCGCCGGTGTCTCTCCCGAAGGGATCGGGATGTCGGGGAAGTGGTAGACGCCGAGATCAAGATCGAAGTCGCACTCCTCCGCTATCCGGAGGGTCTCGTCACACGCCTCGGGGACATCTGCGAACAACGCACGCATCTCGGCGGAGGTCTTGAAGAAGTATTCCGACGTCTTCCGCAGAGCTTGCGACTTCGACAACGGGACGATGTCTTTGATCGCGTGAAGAAGCTCGTGCGTCACGGCATCGGCGGAGGTCGGGTAATGGGCGTCGTTCGTGGCGACCGCCCGGATGCCGGTCTCGCCGGCGATGCCTAAGAGACGGTCTCGCAGGGTGCGGTGGCCAAAGCCCCGGTGATCGAAGGCCTCGATCCGATAGTCATCGCCGATCGCCTTGCGCCACCTGATCGCAGCATCGAACGCTTCAGGCATCCGGCCTGCGGCCGCGAAGCGAGCCACCTCGCCCCGTTCGCAACCGGACAGGACGAACAATCCTTCGGCTCTCTCGACGACCTTGTCGAACGTCGTCCGAGGGTGATCGCGCTCGTGGGACAGGTGAGCATCGGAGATCAAACGGCACAGGTTCGCGTAGCCGGTCTTATCCCTAGCTATCAACGTGATGTGCTCGCCGGTGTCGAGGGTCAGCTCGGAGCCGAATATCGGCTTGATACCTGCCTCCCTGGCCGCATGAGAGAAACGGACCGCTCCGGTCAACGCATCGTGATCGGTCATCGCAACTGCTTCGAACCCGAGCTCAGCTGCGAGATGCGGCAGCACCTCGGCCGGGATGACACCGTCGCGCAGGGACCAGGTCGTATGGCAATGGAGATGAACGAAGCCGCTCACCCGATACAGTCCCGTGCATGCCGAGGTCGAGATGGGATGCCGCGCGCGCTGGTGCGTTCCGGATACCGGCCAGCGAGACCCTTGGCTTCGATGTCCACGCCAACGACACACCGGAAGAAGGCGTCACCATCTCGTGGGTCGTGCCGGAGAACCTCTGCAACTCGGCGGGGAACCTGCAGGGTGGAGTCATGGCAGCGTTCGCCGACGCTCTCCTCGGTGGTGCAACCGCAGCGCACCTGCCCGAGGATCAGTACCCGGCCCTCGCGGAGATGAATATCTCGATCTTCCGCCCGGCCCCCGCAGGCACGAAGCTGACCGGTAAGGGAACGGTGCTGAAGCGCGGCAAGCGCGTGCTGTTCGCCGAAGCCGAGATCAAGAACGCCGACGGCAAACTGGTCGCGAAGGCGAGCGCCACGGAGATCCCCGCCGACGCATAGATGGGTCAGTCCCACAAGCGGGCGAGCTTCCAGATCTTCTTGATCCTGTCGAACGCCAGGTCGTAGACCGCACCGGGCGTGCTGTTCTGAGGGGGCAGCATGAATCCATCTGCATCGAGCTCTCCGGTAGCGAGCACGCCGGAGGGCCGTGCCAGCACGCGGTGGAAGTCCCGCTCTTTCCACCCACCGCCCTCGCGCCACGAAGACAGCTGCTGGTCGATCTCGTAACGGCGGCCGCGCCAAGAGAAGGAGAGAGGAACATGGGTGTTCGGGTCCGGCGTGACCTCGATGGCCTCGTCGTACCGCTTCGACACCGATCTTGCCGACCTCTCCGGTTAATGCTGGCTGACTTACTGGCCCATAGATAGCTAGAGGCCCGAATGACCCGCCTGGTCGCTAGACCTGTGGCGAGCCTTTCGGGCCCCGGCGTTCTCATCTGGTGGGAGCTTCGGGCCCGGGGAAGCCTTTAGCTCGTGGCGGGGAGGTGCCTACCACCAGAGTCGAACGTGTGTTCGATAGTAGGCATCCGCAGGCGACGAGTCAAGTCATCAACCCAAGGTCGCGAAGAAAGTTAGAGGAAGTCCAGATATTTGGTCCCCGCGCCCGTGTTGTAGAGCACCACGGGGCCCTCGAGGTCTCCTTCCCCCGCCAGGCGAGCCGCCGCGGGAATCGTGGCAGCGCCTTCGGGGCAGGCGAACAAACCCTCGGTGGAAGCCAGATCCGAGACGGCAGAGCGGATCTCGTCTTCCGACACGGCGAGCATCCTTCCGCCCGATGCCCTCACCCGGTCCAAGACCAGATCTCCTTCCGAGGGGGCCGGCACTCGCAGGCCGGCAGCGATCGTGGCCGGTTGCCCCTCCCAGGCCTCCACCTCTACTTTGCCGGCTTCGAATGCCCGAAAGATCGGTGCGCAGTCCTCGGGCTGCACCCCTACCAATCGAGGGCCCTGCGGATTTGTCAGACAGATGTCTGACAACTCATGAGCATCGTCACAACACCATCCGAAGGCTCGGATCTCGCCGACCGCCTTGGCCGCAGCAACGGCCGCGACTCCCCCGCCGACCGGTAAAACGATCGTCTTAGGGAATCGCATAGACGATCCGTCGCCGAGCTGCAGGAACGTCTCGAGCCACGCGGTCTTCTTTCCCTCGACGCGGTACGGCTCGTTGAATGTCGACGCCAGGAAGGCACCCGTCTCAGACGCAATCTCTTTCGAGCGCGCGCCGGCGTCGGCGATCGTCCCGTCGACGAGCTCGAGCTTGCCGCCCGCCAAGACGACCTCCTTCTGATTTGGGATCGGAGCGGATCTGGCCATCGTGACGGTGATTTCGATCCCAGCGCGCGCTGCGTATAGCGCCCACGCTCCACCCGCATTGCCGGCGCTCGGCATGACGATGTGCTTCGCGCCGAGCTCGACCGCACGAGATAGACCGACCGCAGCACCACGTGCCTTGAACGTCCCGCCGGGCAGGGGTGAATCGTCCTTGATGAACACTTCGACCCCGAAACGCTCCGACAACCGAGAAGCGAAGAGCAATGGAGTCTCAGGTTCGCCCAGCGAGATGGGAGCGGCCGTCGGGAGTAGCTCGGAGAATCGCCACAGACCAGGGGACCTATCCACGATCGTGGACAGCGCTATGTCATCCGCTTCGTAAGAGACAAGCAAGGTGCCACCACAGGTGCAGCGGTTCTGGAGCTCATCGGCCGGATAGCTCAGCCCGCAGCGGGCGCACTCGAGGTGCAATGTGGACTAGACGAAGCCGAGGGCGGACTTGGCCAGGGGACTCATCTTCTCGGGCGTCCAAGGGGGGTACATGACCATCTCGGTGGTTACCTCGCCGATGCCCTCGATGTAGGCCGTTCCGGCCTTGATCTCCTCATCGATCATGGGTCCGATAGGACATCCCATCGTGGTGAGGGTGAACTCGACCTTGACGTCATTTTCATCGCTGACATCGACCTCGTAGACGAGACCGAGGTTCCAGATGTCGATCCCCAGCTCGGGATCGTTCACGGTCTTGAGGGCCGCGATGACCTCTTCTTTGATCTCTTCCTTAGTAGGCATACACAGAGGCTAACGCCGTACCCCCTGCCCGGATTCCATATCATCGGAGCATGAGCACAGGACAGCTCGTCCGCTCCACGAACGATCGCAAGGTCGCCGGCGTCGCGGCCGGGATCGCG
>JAXDJQ010000064.1:0-6645 GCA_034667565.1 Actinomycetota bacterium | reverse complement strand
AACCCCCCGCGGGGATCCCTTTGACGCCGTACTCCGTCTCGCCTTTGCGCGTCGACCACAGGGTTGGGCCGAATCCGAGGAAGAACTGGGTTGCCTTGAAATGGAACAGCTTCGCAACGGTGAAGTGGCCGGCTTCGTGGATCATGATCACCACTAGCAGCGCGTACACGAAGAGGGCAACTCCCAGGTTGAGGAACGCGATCGCAACCAGGGACAGCACGAACATGATCAGCCCACCGAAGTTCTTCACGAACCCGTCCTGACCGGAGACTTCTTGGAGATCGCTGCCCGCGCGTCTCTCCGGGCGCTCGAGTCAGCCTCCAGCACCGCTTCGATGGTGGAGGCCTCGTGGGGCTCGTGGGCATCGAGCACGGTTGCGATGACGGGGACGATGTCCATGAATGCCAGGGACCCGTCCAGAAACGCTTTGACCGCTACCTCATTGGCCGCGTTGAGTGCTGCTGGATAGGTCTGACCCCGGCGCCCCGCGTCGTACGCGAGATCGACGGCAGGGAACCGATCTCTCTGGAGCGGCTCGAAGTGCAACGCGCCAAAGCTGGCAGGGTCGACACGTGGGACCGATGCGGCAACGCGATCGGGGGCGGTCAGTGCCGCCTGGATGGGAAGGCGCATGTCGGTCGGTCCCGCTTGCATGAGGATCGTTCCATCGACGAACTCCACCATGCTGTGGACGACGCTCTCGGGGTGCACGACCACATCGATCTGGTCGTAACCAGCTGCGAAAAGGAAATGTGCCTCGATCACTTCGAGGCCCTTGTTGACCAGCGTCGCCGAATCGATCGTGATCTTCGGTCCCATCGCCCATGTGGGATGAGCCAGAGCTTCCTCGGGGGTCACGTCGGAGAGGTCGGTGCGGGTACGGAAGGGGCCGCCAGAAGCCGTGAGGTGGATCCGCGCGACGGTCTCGGGGTCTTTGTCCTCCAGACATTGCGCGATCGCCGCGTGTTCGGAGTCAACGGCCGTGATCGCAGCCCCCGACCGCGCTGCGGCTACCAGACACAACTCGCCACCCGCTACCAAGCTCTCTTTATTCGCTAATGCGAGTGTCTTGCCGGCCTCGAGGGCCGCGAGAGACGCTCGCAGACCCGCAGCGCCAACGATCGCGTTCAGAACGACATCCGCACCATCGAGTTGAGCCAGTTCGACCGCTTGCTCTTCGCCGAGAGCGGTTCGGACATCTCCTCGTTTCGACGCCTGCTGCGCCAGTTCTTTGTCGCTCGTGCCGGCGCCTAGACCTACGACCTCGAAGAGGTCCGGATGCGCGTCGATAACTTCGAGGGCCTGACGGCCGACAGAACCTGTAGAACCAAGGATGACCACTTTGCGCTGCATACCTAAAACACGATAAAGCGCAGGAAGAGATACACGACGGGGCAGCAAAAGATGATCGCGTCCAGCCGGTCCAAGAATCCCCCGTGGCCCGGCAGGATGCGGCCGGAGTCTTTGACCCCGAGCTCTCGCTTCGCGAGCGACTCGACGAGATCTCCAGCGGGAGCCAGGAATGCGACGATCGCCCCGATGCCTAGACCGGCCGCGAGCGAGAGGTCGAAGAGCAATCCGGCGAATATCGCTCCGCCCGCAAGGGAGCCGAAGATGCCGCCGATGAAGCCCTCCCAGGACTTGTTCGGCGAAATCGATGGAGCGATCTTGTGCTTCCCGAAACGAGTGCCGATGAAGTACGCCGCGATGTCTCCTAGCGCTATCGATAGGAACGTCGCGATCAGAAGGAACGTGCCGTCTTGGGGTGGCCCGATGCTCAGGATCGAGACCGCCCCGGCTCCCCCGCCCCCGATCCAAACGACCGCGAACACCGTCCATGCTGAGTCGGTCGATGGTGTGGGGCCGCGGCCCGGTCGGAGTGCAAGCAACATCGCGCCGAACGCCGTCGCGGCAACAACAACCGCGTAATACTGCGGCTTCTCTAGGTACGCCACTCCCATCAAGCCGAAACCGCACAGAACGCCGAACGGGATGCTGGGTCGATGACCCTTCTGCGTGAGGACGTCGAGCATCTCGAACAGCGCTATCAAGACGACCGTGACCGCAAGGAAGAAGAACGCGGTGCGGCCGAGGATGTAGCAAACGACGACGATGCCGAGAAGTGCGAGCGCGGTTACGACCGCTGCAGCGAGCGAGCGACCTGATTTCGTTCCGGGAGCCTGATCCAAATCAGACCTCGGAGAGCTCTGCTTCCTTATGTTCCAGGTGCAGGTCGACCTCAGCGATGTGCTTATCCGTGAGTTTCTGGAGCTGTCCCTCCGCTCCTCGTTCCTCGTCCTCCGAGATCTCGCCATCCTTCTTGAGCTTCTCGAGCTCTTGCTTTGCGTGCCTGCGGAGGTTGCGGACCGCGATGCGACCCTCTTCGGCGCGTACGTGAGCGACCTTGATGAGCTCCTTGCGGCGGTCTTCGGTCAGCTGAGGGAAGGCAAGACGAACGACGGATCCATCGTTCGCAGGGTTAACACCGAGGTCGGACGCAAGGATCGCCTTCTCGATCGCAGAGATCGAGTTCGGATCGTAAGGAGCGATGACCAACAAGCGGGGCTCCGGTACCGAGAGGTTCGCCAGTTGGTTCAGGGGCGTCTGGGTCCCGTAATAGTCGACCGTGATCCTGTTCAGCAGGCTCGGGGTCGCTCGACCCGAGCGGATCGAGGCGAGCTCATCTTGGTTGACGGAGACAGCCTTTTTCATCTTGTCGTCCGCTTCTCGAAGGATCGAGTCCTTGTCTGCCATGAGTGCCCCCTAATCGGTTGTGTTCGAGTGAACCAGGGTCCCGACCTCTTCCCCCGACAGGACCCTTGTGATGTTGCCTGCCTTCAGGTTGAACACGACGATCGGCAGTTGGTTGTCCATGCATAGTGAGATCGCGGTCGAGTCCATGACCTTGAGACCACGGCTCAGCACCTCTATGTAGGCGAGGTTCGTGAAGCGTTTCGCGTCGGGATTGATCTCGGGGTCGGAGTCGTACACACCATCGACGCGGGTTCCCTTGAGGATCGCTTCGGCGTTGATCTCGAGGGCTCGCAGTGCGGCAGTCGTATCGGTGGAGAAGTACGGGTTGCCCGTACCTCCCGCAAAGATCACCACGCGGCCCTTCTCCAGGTGACGGATCGCACGTCTCCGGATGTAGGGCTCCGCAAGTTCTTGCATCCAGATAGCGGTTTGCACGCGGGTCTGGACGCCTTCCTTCTCTAGAGCGTCCTGCAACGCGAGAGCGTTGATAACCGTCGACAACATCCCCATGTAGTCGGCCGTCGTCCGGTCGGCACCTTGAGCAGATGCGGAGAGCCCGCGGATGATGTTGCCCCCGCCGATAACTATCGCAAGCTCCGTTCCCATGTTCTTCGCATCAGCGACCTGGCGAGCGATAGACGCGACTATCCGAGCGTCGATCCCGAAGCCGTACTGAGGGTCAGCGAAGGACTCACCGGAAAGCTTTAACAGAACGCGCTTGTATTTCCCCGGAGAGGCGATGTCATCGGACAACGTCTTAAGCCTGGGTCTCGCCGACCCGGATACGAGCGAAGCGCCCGATCGATACGTTCTCACCCATCGATGCGCGCGCTTCGTCGAGCAGCGTGGAGATCTTCTTGTCCTTGTCTTGGATCCATTCCTGGTCCAGGAGCACGTTCTGCTTGTAAAAGCCCTCGAGCTTGCCGGTGACGATTTTCTCGATCACGTTCTCGGGCTTGCCGGAGTCCTTCGCCTGCTTGGCGTAGATAGATGACTCCTCGTCCAAGATGTTCTGAGGGACCTCGTCACGGCTGGTCCAAGAGGGATCGGCGAAACTGATGTGCATCGCGATGTCCTTCGCGAGGCGCTCGAACGCCTCGGTCTTCGCTACGAAGTCGGTCTCGCAGTTGAGCTCGAGAAGGACACCGAGCTTCGCCGGATAGTCGGGCGTCGGGCGGTGCATGTATGCGTACACGATGCCCTCGCTGGCGGAACGACCCGTGCGCTTGGCAGCGTCGGCGAGACCCTTCTCGCGCAGGATCCGCTTGGCTGCCTCAAGGTCCCCGTTGGACTCGGTCAGCGCTTTCTTGCACTCCATCATCCCGGCACCTGTTGCATCCCGTAGCGCCTTGACGTCTTTCGCGTTGATCTCTGCCATCGGTTAGTTGCCTCCTGTTGCAGCTGGTTCGGGGTGGGAAGCACCGCCCGGTTGGTTCGGGTCGGGCTCGGCTGGTTCTCCCTTGTTCGAGGTCTGAGCTTCGGTTGCGGTCTCTTCGGCTTCGAGCTGCAACTCCCACTCCGCCTTCGGCTCCTCTGCCGCGGTGGGCAGAACGTCGGCGGGCGTTGTGGAACGTGCCGGTTGGCCCGGCTCCTGCAGCTCGGGTGGACGCATCGACTTACCTTCGATGACCGCGTCGGCGATGATCCTCGTGAGCAGAGCTCCCGAACGGATCGCATCGTCGTTCCCGGGTATCGCGTAGTCCACATCGTCGGGGTCACAGTTGGTGTCCAGCACGGCAACGATCGGCGTGCCGAGCTTCTTGGCCTCGCGGACCGCGATCTCTTCCTTCTTCGTGTCGAGGATGAAGACCGCGTTCGGAACCTTATCGATGTCCTTGAGTCCGCTCAGGTTGCGCTTCAGCTTCTCGAGCTCTGCCCGCAATTTCAGGCCTTCCTTCTTCGGGAAGTTATCGATCGAGCCAGTGGTGACCATGTCCTCGAGCTCACGCATGCGTTTGATGCGCTGGTGGATGGTCTGGAAGTTCGTGAGCATGCCGCCGAGCCAGCGGAAGTTCACGTAGGGCATGCCACAGCGTTCGGCCTGCTCCTGAACGGCGTCCTGGACGACCTTCTTGGTAGCTACGAAGAGGATCGAACCACCACCCGCGACGAGATCACGGGTGAATCTGTAGGCGTCCTCGATGCCAGACATGGTCTGTTGCAGATCGAGGATGTAGATGCCGTTGCGCTCCGCGAAGATGAATCGCTTCATCTTGGGATTCCAACGACGGGTCTGATGGCCGAAATGGACCCCGGCCTCGAGTAGCTGCCGCATAGTGACGACAGGCATGGCTATCCAACCTCCTTCGGTTAGGCGTCCACCTGGAGACCCGTTGCCTCTCGCGAGGCGGGGGACCGAAAGATTCCAGGTGTGAGGATTTGAAGCGAGCTGAGATTACCAGCTGAGACGGCCGGGACGGCCTAGTCGGACTGAGTGGCCTCTGCGATCTTGCCCTTGAGGGCGAGAACGGCCTTCGTGTGCATCTGGCAGATGCGGGATTCTGTGACGCCGAGGACCTCGCCGATCTGGGCGAGGGTCAATCCTTCGAAGTAGTAGAGCGTGACGACGATCTTCTCTCGCTCGGGAAGACGGTTGATCGCCTCGGCCAGGATGTGTTTCATCTCCTCCGACTCGAAGGCTTCCATCGGGCTCGCGGTGCGCGTGTCCTCGATCGTCTCGACGAGAGCCAGCTTGTCGCCTTGTCCCCCATCAACAGACATCAATTCATCGAGCGCCACGAGAGACACCGTCGAGAGCTGGGTGTAGATGTGATTCAACTCTTCGATCGTGATGTCCATCTCCTGCGCGATCTCGGCATCGGACGGGGGTCGTTTCAGTTGGTTCTCGAGACTCTGGTAGGCCTTTTCAACCTCGCGCGCTTTGAACCGAACGGATCGAGGAACCCAGTCGATAGCTCGGAGCTCATCGATGATCGCGCCCCGTATCCGGGAGATCGCGTAGGTCTCGAACTTGATGCCTCGCGACTGGTCGTATTTGTCGATCGCATCGATCAGTCCGAATATCCCGTAGGAGATGAGATCGGCTTGCTCGATGTTCGCCGGAAGACCAACCGCGACTCGACCTGCGACGTATTTCACGAGGGGTGAGTAGTTCAGGATGAGGGAGTCTCGGGACGTTGCATCGCCGGTGGCCTTGTAGTCAGACCAGGCTTCCTCGACACTGTCGGCCAGCGCGATCTCATGATCCGGCGCGGTTGCTACCGTATCCATTGTCATGTCCACCGCTTCAGGCTCGGGGATGGCTTTGCTCATAGACCGCTCTCAGACGCTCGGTCGACACATGCGTATAGATCTGCGTAGTTGCAAGACTCTCATGTCCTAGGAGTTCCTGAACAGCCCGAAGGTCGGCTCCGTTGTCCAGCAGGTGCGTTGCGAAGGAGTGCCTCAAGGTGTGAGGACTGGCGCTGGGGGCACCTTCGGCCTTCAGATACTTGGTGATCATGGCTCGTACCGACCTCGGGTTCATCCGTCGTCCTCTGCGATTCAAGAACAACGCATGCGCCCCGTTCTTCCCATCCATGAGGGCTAACCGGGCATCTGAGACATATCGCTGCATGGCTTTCTGAGCGGGCACTCCTACGGGGATGCGGCGTTGCTTGCGCCCCTTACCCGTCACCTGCACCATCCCTTGAGAGGTGTCTACCTCGTCGACATCCAGATCGCATAGCTCCGATACCCGTAGACCTGAGCTGTAGAGAAGCTCCAGGATCGACCTGTCCCTGAGGCCGACCGCATCGTCGTCCGGGGGCAGTTCGCACAGACGAGCAACATCATCGGCGCGCATCACTCGGGGAAGCGGCTGGTCGAGTTTCGGAACAGCAAGGTCGCTGGCGGGGCTGGTCGCGATCAACTGGCGCCCGGCGGCCCACG
>JAXDJQ010000063.1:0-4583 GCA_034667565.1 Actinomycetota bacterium | reverse complement strand
AACGGGCGCGTCTACAGGCTCAAGGCCCACGAGATCCCGAAGCGCGATCGAACCGCGCGCGGGACTGCCGTCGTCAACGTCGTCGCTATGCGTCCTGAGGACAAGGTCGCTGCGATCATCGACACCCGCGACTACGAGTCCTACAAGTACCTTCTGATCGCAACTCGCAACGGCATCGTCAAGAAGACGTTGTTCCGCGAGTACGACTCGTCTCGGCGCGAAGGGATCATCGCGATCAAGCTGCGTGAAGGAGACGAAGTCGTGAAGGTCGGTCCGACCTCGGGCAAAGACGATGTGCTCCTGATCAGCAAGAAGGGCAAAGCGATCCGATTCAAGGAAGAGCTCGTAAGGCCGATGGGCCGTACCGCGGGTGGTGTCATCGGCATGCGGTTGAAGGACGAGGACGAGGTCGTTGCCAGTGATGTGATCGGGAAAGATCAGGGTGAGCTGCTTATCGTCACCGAGTACGGCCGAGGCAAGCGAACGAAGCTCGCCGACTTCCCTCGGAAGGGGCGCGGTGGCCAGGGTGTCATCGCCGCCAAGCTCACGAAACCAGGCGGCGACATCGTCGGCGCTTCAGTCATGCAACCGGATGACGAGGTGTTCCTCATCTCGGATGACGGCGTTGTCATCAGGATGGAAGTCAAGACGATCTCACGCCAGGGACGCCCTGCTACCGGCGTGCGAGTGATGACGGTTGCCGAAGGAGCCCGGGTCTCGGCAGTCGCGCCGGTGGTCGGTGAGTCCGACGAGGACGGACAGGGGAAACTTCCAACCTGAGTTGGTTTCACCCATACTTGCAAGCCATCCATCGATGAAGATCCGCACGCGGAGGCGAGGACATGACCGAAGACCGACCGGGCTGGCGTCCCGAACCTGAGACGTCCTCGGCATCTGGAGGTCATCTCACTCCCGACGTGTCATCGGGTACGCCCTATGACCCGCTGACCGCACCTCTGCCCTCGGAGAGGGCGGCATCCACCCGAACGGACGTCGTACCTAGAGCGAGGGTCGAGCCACCCGCAGGTCAAGGTCGACGGCGCGTAGGTCTTCGCAGGGTCAAACGCAGTCTTCGGCATGTCGACCCGGTGAGCATCTTGAAACTGTCGTTGTTCTTCTATGCGATCTTCCTCGTCATCTGGTTGATCATCGTGGCGATCATCTTCTCGGTCCTGAACTCGATGGGACTGTTCGACCAGCTCGAGGACATCCTGGGTCCGAACGGCTTCGTTCTCGCCGAGGACTTTCACATCACTCTCATGGCGGTCGAGAAGTGGGCATTCCTCATAGGGCTCACAATGGTCGTGCTGGGCGCTCTCGTTAATGTCTTCCTGGCGTTCCTGTACAACGTGGGAGCCGACACCGTCGGTGGTGTCGAGCTGACGTTCGTCGAACGCGACGTCTAAGAGATAAAGCCGCCGTCCGTGGAGCGATCGATGATCTCGCTCCGCGATGTCTCCAAGAGCTTTCCTGGAACGAGAGAACCCGCGGTTCGGAACCTTTCCCTGGAGATCGAGGAAGGACATCTGGTCGCGCTTGTGGGTCCGTCGGGATGCGGCAAGACGACGACCATGAGGATGATCAACCGATTGATCGAACCGACTTCGGGAGCCATCCTGGTCGGCGGGAAGAACGTGCTGGAGCAGGATGTCGTGCAGTTACGACGAGGGATCGGTTATGTGATCCAGAGCATCGGCCTCCTGCCGCATCGCACGGTACGCCAGAACATCACTACCCTCCCCTGGCTTCTTGGATGGGACGAAGCGCGCATCACCGCCCGTGTTTCGGAGCTCGTCGAGATGTTGGACCTCGACCCTGATCTCCTAGGTCGATATCCATCCGAGCTATCGGGAGGGCAGCGACAGCGTGTGGGCGTTGCCCGCGCTCTCGCTGCCGATCCACCAGTGATGCTCATGGATGAGCCGTTCGGAGCTGTCGACCCGATCGTCAGAGAGCGTCTGCAGGACCAGTTCCTCGATCTTCAGACCCAGATCCGTAAGACCATCGTGTTCGTCACGCATGACATCGACGAGGCCATAAAGATGGCGGATCGCATCGTGATCTTGAACGCGGGCGGTGTCATCGAGCAATACGCACCTCCCGAGGAGATCCTCGAATCGCCCGGCAACGACTTCGTGAAGCAGTTCGTAGGGATAGATCGAGGCCTCAAGGGCCTTGCTCTCAAAGAATCATCCAATGTCGGCGACGTGATCACTGCGCTCCGAGGCGGGAGACTTTGAACGAGCCATTCGTTCGGTGGGACTGGATCGCGGATCACGTCGATCAGGTCGGGGAGCGCTTGCTCGAGCACATCTATCTGACCGCGTTGGCCATCGGTATCGGATTCGTGATCGCTTTCCCACTGGCGCTGCTCGCGTATCGGCACCGCCGTTTCTACGGCCCTATCGCAGGGGTCACCGGGATCCTCTACACGATCCCAAGCTTGGCGCTCTTCGCCGTGCTACAGGCTTACACCGGATTGTCTACGACCACGGCCGAGATCGGGCTGGTCAGCTACACGCTACTCATACTCATCCGCAACGTTGTGTCCGGTCTGGACGGTGTGCCGGGCGACGTGCGCGAGGCCGCGCGCGGGATGGGCTATTCCCCTCGCCAGATCCTCTGGCGTGTCGACCTTCCACTTGCGGCCCCCGTGATCGCCGCAGGTGTTCGCATCGCAACGGTTACGACGATCGGTCTCGTCACAGTGACCGCCTTGATCGGTAAGGGTGGACTCGGCTATTTCATCCTGCTCGGGATCCGCGGGCTGTTCCCGACCGCGGCGCTGCTTGGTTCTGTTCTGTCTGTCGTTCTTGCTGTTGTCATCGACGGGCTGTTGATCGGACTCCAGTCGCTTCTCACTCCGTGGTCGAGAGCGGTCACCGCACGAGCGACGGTCTGACGTGGGCATCCTCTCCGAAGCGATCGCGTTCCTGACCGATCCGGTCAACTGGAGCGGACCGGGCGGGATCCCTACACGCCTGTGGGAGCACGTTCAGATCTCGCTTCTGGCAACCGCGTTGGCCGTTCTGGTCGCGTTCCCGGTGGGCCTCGCGATCGGCCATACCCGGCGGGGTGTGTTCCTGGCGTCATCGGTTGGAAATATCGGTCGCGCGCTACCGAGCTTCGGTGTGCTCGGGCTCGTGTTTCCCTTTACCTTGCGCTACCTGCCGGGGAGCATCGGTTTCGCTGCCACCTTGATCGCGCTATTCCTCCTTGCGATACCGCCGATCCTGATCAATACCTACGTTGGTGTTCAGGGTGTCGATGCCGACATGCTCGAGGCCGCTCGCGGCATGGGTATGGACTGGCGGCAGGTGCTCGTGATGCTCGAGATCCCTCTTGCGGTTCCGCTGATCATCTCCGGCATCCGGAACGCGGCGGTTGCCGTCGTGGCCACAGCTACCCTTGGAGCCGTCGTTGCCTGGGGCGGCTTGGGTCGCTTCATCATCGACGGATTCGCGGTGCGAGATCACGGACAGATACTCGCCGGAGCGTTCCTCGTCGCCTTTCTTGCGGTTGTAACGGAACTCATCCTCGGTGTGGTGGAGCGCAAACTAGGCCCAAAGGGCCTTGCACCGCGCGGCTTCATCCCCGGGGCCGACAACCCGGTGGTCAACACCGCGGCGATGTAAATGCGGTAGCGACCTGCCGTTAGGGTTCGCTCTTCGGCTGCCTCGATAGATGCGGCCAAGACGAAAGGGAGGCGAAACCCATGCGGAGATCCCGCAAACTCGTCCTCGGGGCGGCCTCGCTCGCGCTGGTGCTTCTGTTCGGCGCATGCGGGTCGGGTGAGGATGCTGATAACGGCGGCGGCGACGCCGGCGGCACCGAAGTAGAGCGCGGCGAAGTGACGGTCGGTGTTTCGGGTGCGTTCGCCGAGAACCAGATCGTCGCAGAGATGTACGCGCAAGTGCTGGAGAAGGCTGGTTACACGGTCGATCGTCAACTAGACCTAGGTTCTCGTGAGATCTCCGAGCCCGCTCTCGAGTCCGGTGAGATCGACGTCAAGCCCGAGTACCTGGGCTCGCTTCTGCTGTTCCTCGACCCGGAAGCTGCTGCTTCTGGGGACCCTCAGAACAACGTGGATCTGCTCGAGCCGTTGCTCGAAGAGACCGGAGTCACCATCCTCGAGCCGTCGGAGGCCAACGATACGAACTCGTTCGTCGTGACCCAGGAAACCGCAGACGCCAACGGCCTCGCTTCCATGAGCGACCTAGCGGATGTGGCCGGTGACTTGACCCTCGGAGGGCCACCCGAGTGTCCCAAGCGTCCTTTCTGTATCCCGGGGTTGAAGGACACCTATGGGGCCACCTTCGGTGACTTCAAGGCTCTCGACGTCGGTGGTCCGTTGACCGTCGCGGCTCTCGACGAGGGCGATATCGACGTGGGCCTGTTGTTCTCGACTTCCAGCGTGATCGGTGCCAAGGGGTGGGTCGTGCTCGAGGACGACAAGTCGTTGCAGACCGCGGAGAACATCACACCAGTTGTGAACTCCGAGGTTGTCAACGATGAGATCACCGAACTTCTGAACGCGGTCAGCGCGGAGTTGACTTCTGAGTTGATGGTGGAGCTTAACGGGC
>JAXDJQ010000062.1:0-3926 GCA_034667565.1 Actinomycetota bacterium | reverse complement strand
GATCTAGATCGAGCGCAGCGGGCGGTCGACGAACTACTCCGCAACGACCCTGCCCTACTGGGGCGTCGGCTCGCTCTGCTCGAGAACCTGACGGAGACCATAGCCAACGTGTTCGCGCGACGAGCCGGTCGGGATGAACCTCGCTCTGAAGACCGGCTGGCCGCGTCCACGTGCATGGCTGCAAGCGAAGAGGTGGGTCGGCTGTGGCGGGAGAGCCCGGGCGTCGACACGATCGAAGTGATCCAGAAAGTGTTCTCGACCCTTCGCTCGTTCTAGATACGCGCGAGGAAGTCCAAACCCAAGGCGTCGAAGGTTCGCTGGATCCAGATCGACATCCGGAACAACGAGTCGGTCATGAAGAGGATCCCCATCACGATCAGCAATGTCCCACTGGTCATCATCAAAGTCCGGGTGTGCCGGCGCAACGCGCTGACTACGGGAGTCACGCGCGTTAGCCCGAACCCGGCCAGGATGAATGGCAGGCCGAGCCCGAGCGAGTAGAGCAGAAGGAGCAACGCACCCTTGCCCGGGTTAGTCCCGGCCGCAAGCGTCAGGGATGCCCCCAGGATCGGTCCGATACAAGGGCTCCAGCCGAATGCGAACGCGGCCCCCAACACGAAGCTCCCGGTGACACCGGCGCCGGGCGTCGGGTGGAACCGGGCTTCGCGGTAAAGGAATGGGACCTTGATCACGCCGAGGAACACGAGTCCCATCAGGATGATGAACGCGCCGCCGACGCGTGTGAACAACAAGCGGTGGTCGTCGAGGAAGGAGCCGAGGAGGCTCGCCGTTACTCCGAGAGGGACGAAGATCGCAGTGAACCCCGCTACGAAACAGACCATCGCGATCCACGTCGAGTGTTTGCGCTCTTCCGAGCCCGCGTCCTGTCCGGACAGCCCTGACATGTAAGAGACATAGCCGGGGACGAGAGGCAGCACGCATGGCGACAGGAAGGACAGGGCCCCGGCACCGAAAGCGAGTGGGTAGACGGCCGGACCGTCAAGCATCACGACGGACCAACACGTCGAGGGTCTGGAACAGCATCTCCTCGGTCACCGGACCTGGAACGTGCTTGACCAGCACGCCGTCCGCATCCACGAAGAAAGACTCCGGCTGACCGGTCAACCCGAAAGTTGCGTAGATACGCATGTCTTCGTCTCGGATGCTCGGGTATCCGAGACCATGGTCGGTGACGAACTCGAGGGCATCGGAGCGCGCGTCCCTGATGTCGATCCCGAGGAAACCGATGCGGTCGCCGTACTCCTCGTAGGCCCGGTCGAGCAAGGGTGCTTCGTCCTCGCACGGTGCGCACCACGAGGCCCAGAAGTTGAGGAAGTAAGGCTTGCCGGCAAGATCCTCAGAGCCGAACCGATCTCCTTGACCATCCGCAACGAGAAGCGGAGCGGAGAAAGATGGGACTTCCTTCCCTGCGGTCGGCACATCACTCCGCTTGTAGGTCCCCATACCGATCACGATCAGGAAGATCACAGCGGGGGCCAGGATCAGCATCCCTTTTGGGATCGTGCGATCGCGCGAGAACAATTCCTCCATAGGGGGTCATCTTCGCGTGACGCGAAGGGTATGGACTTCGATCACGTGGCGCGCTAACTTGTTCTTAGAGGAGGGGTGGACCGGTCCATGGATCGGTTCCACCCCTTATCCGCGCCCTCTAGGTGTTCCGGTACTCGACCTGGAGGTGAGTCATGGAGATCGCAGCGGTAGTCGAAGTCCTGGCGGCGGAAGATCGTGCGAGGTTGCTCGACCGTGCGGTTCACAAGCACCTCGCGGCCGGAGACATCGTCCACCTTGCGGGTGACGAGCCGGATCGGCTTCATCTGGTCACCAGTGGGGTCGTGAAGCTGTCGCTACGAGACAGCGAAGGCGAGGAAACCATCCTCGGTCTCGCACCTGCGGGCACGGTCGTAGGAGACATCGGCGCCATCGATGGGCGCCCCCAGCCACTCGATGCGGTTGCAGCGACCTCGGTCGAGGTCCTTGGGATCGACGCGCAGATATTCGTGGAGATCGTCATGCACAACCCTTCAGCCGCGCTGGAGCTGAGCAAGGCTCAGGCCGAGCGCAGCAGATGGACGATCGAGACCGCACTGGAACGCACATCGGGCGAGGTCTCCGCTCGGCTCGCGGGACGACTGCTCGACCTGGGAGAGATGCTCGGCACCATGAGGGGAGGCGAGATCGAGATGGACCTGCCGGTCGGTCAGCGGGACCTCGGACGCTTGGCGGGAGTGTGTCGCGAGAGCACCTGCAAGACACTGCGCAGGATGCAGGCCGATGGTTTGGTTGCTTATCGCGGCCGGAAGTTGCGGATCTTGCGCCCGGACAGCCTGCAGATGCTGCGGTGTGGGATGGGGGCCTAGCTCGCGTTAGCCCGTAGCGCGCGACGCAAGACCTTGCCGGTAAGCAGATGCGGAAGAGACTCGACGACCTCGATCGCGGTGGGACATTTGAACCGGCCGAGGTGGGTTTGAACATCCGCCACGAGCTCTGCTTCGGTCGCGCTCTGACCGGACTCGAGCACCACGAACGCTTTCACGGTTTCCCCGGTATAGGGATGCGGTTGTCCGATGACCGCCGCCTCAGCGACCACTGGATTAGCGAGAAGAGCGGCCTCCACCTCGGAAGGAAACACGTTGAATCCCGAGACGATGATGAGATCACGCTTGCGATCGACGAGATAGAGGTAACCGTCCTCGTCTTGAACCGCGATGTCTCCCGTGCGGAACCATCCATCACGCAACACGGCGCTGGTCTCTTCATCGCGATGCCAGTACCCCTTGAACACGTTGGGGCCCTTGACGATGATCTCGCCCGGATCGCCTAGCTCCACGTCGATGTCCGCTTCGTCAACGATGCGAAGGTCGATCCCCGGCAGCGGCTTTCCGATCGAGCCGGCGCGCGGCTTGTCAGTCATGCGGTTCGAAGTCAAGGTCGGCGCCGTTTCGGTCAGGCCGTAGCCCTCGTAGATCTCAACGTTGAAGACGTCGCGGAACTCACGTAATACATCGGCAGGAAGAGGCGCGGCCCCCGAGATCGCGAGTCGAACCGATGACAGGTCGTACTGATCGGCACCCGGTGTCGCGCACCATGCCGTGTACATCGGAGGTGCACCGAACAACACCGTCACTCGATGTTGCTGGATCAGGTTCAGCGCGGGCACGGGTTCGAAACGTTCAACGAGCACACCCTTCGCCGCATTCATCACGAGAAGACCCAGGGTCACGTTCAAGCCGTAGATGTGGAACAAGGGCAGCGCGAGGAACAACACATCGTCTTCGGTGACGTGTGCCTCCGGGATCGACATCTGCTGATCGAGGTTCGCCAAGAGGTTGCCGTGGGTCAGCATCGCTCCCTTGGGTTCGCCCGTCGTTCCGGACGTGTACGCGAGCACCGCAAGGTCGTCTTCCGTGACGTTCGGGTCGGGAGCCGGATCTCCGAGGGGGCCGAGCTCGTCCCACGACTGCGCGCTGAAGACCCGCACGCCGATCTCAGCACCGGCTGCCTCGACCACCGACGAGAAGGGAGCGGTCGTCAGGACCGCTTTGGATCCGGAATCTTTGAGGACCCGAACGACCTCGTCTCCGGTAAGCATCACGTTGAGAGGAACGACGACGGCACCCGCCCGGAGGATCCCGAAGTAGGCGTAGGCGAAGTGGGCAACGTTGTGCATCCCGACCGCCACCCGATCACCCGCTGTTACGCCGATGGCAGCCAGACCTCGGGCCACCCGGTCGGCCTCCTGGTCGAGCTGCTCGAACGAGACCGTTGCGCCGTCGGACGCGACCACGAGAGCGGTCTTGGAGGGGACCCTGGAGGCGGTCCGGCGGAGGAGGTCGGAGAGGTTCATAGCGACCCCGATTCTCTCCCCTTCAGGCCAAAACTGCAAACTCTTGCAAGCATTCGCTAGC
>JAXDJQ010000061.1:0-9880 GCA_034667565.1 Actinomycetota bacterium | reverse complement strand
AGCGGATCTTCAACACGGTGAAGTTCCCGATCCATGGCTCCAGCGGAGATGTCTTGGGTGTGTGTGGGATCTCGATCGACATCACCGACACGCTTCGCGACCAGGATGAACAAGAGGTGCAACGTCTGCGAGACATCTCCGCCAAGCCCTTCGAGCGCCTGTTCGCGACGCTGACCGACCAAGAGGTTCGCATCGCCCAACTCTTGTCACTCGGATACTCGGACAAGGAGATCGCAGAAACCATGAATCTCACAGCGGACACCGTTCGACACCACGTGTCACACGTACTCAAGAAACTTCGCAAGCGGAGTCGAACCCAGGCGGTCATCGAGATACTGAGGAATCGCAGGGACGACTGACCCATCGGACCACCACTTATGTGTCGGTTCACGGTGCAAGCACCGAATCAACACTTATGTGGGGCGTTTCGAGGCATAGCCTAGTTATCAACAGGCTGTGCAGTGCGCATAGGTTCAAAAGAGGAATGCGTCCTCGTCTCAGTAGGAGCATCACATGGACGCAACCGCTTCTCCCGGCATCGACTTTTCCGAGCTCGGTAACACCCTCAACGAGGCCGAGGCCGAGACCCTCCTGAACGTCCTTGCAGAGGTGAAGGCAGGAGACCTCACCGCGCGCATGCCGCTGGGATGGACCGGCCTCGCAGGGAAGGTCGCTGACTGGCTCAACGAAGTCATCGTTGCCAACGAGACCTTGGAGGAGAAGGCAACAGACTCCAAGGACATGGTGCGAGAGATCTCAGAGATCGCGAGCGCGGTGGCCGAAGGAGACCTGACCCGCCAGGTTGGGATCGAAGCCTTCGGTGAGGTCGGTGTCATGAAGGACAAGCTCAACGACATGCTCCGCAACCTCCGAGAGACCACCAGACAGAACATCGAAGAGGACTGGCTGAAGACCAACAGGGAAGGCTTCACCCGGATGCTCCAGGGTCAACGAGACCTCGGAACGGTCACGACCATGATCCTGTCCGAGCTGGCGCCACTGGTATCTGCCCAACACGCAGTCTTCTACGTCGTTACGAAACCGTCCGATGGCACCGAGCCGGTCTTGCAGCTGGAAGCGGGGTATGGGTTCGAAGAACGCAGGAACCTCTCGACGTCGTTCCGTTTCGGCGAGGGCCTAGTGGGTCAATGCGCCAAGGAGAAGAAGCGCATCCTCCTGACGGACGTCCCTAGCGACTACGTGCAGATCAGCTCCGGTCTCGGCGCGTCCACCCCGCTGAACATCATCGTGCTCCCGGTTCTCTTCGAGGGATCGGTCAGGGCCGTGATCGAGCTGGCATCGTTCACACCCTTCAGCGTCACGCACCAAGCCTTCCTGGACAAGCTCCCGGAGAGCATCGGCCTCGTCCTGAACACGATCGAAGCAGACATGGTCACGGCGAACCTGCTCGAGCAATCGCAGTCCCAGGCGCAGGAGCTTCGTTCGCAGCAGGAAGAGCTTCGAGAGTCGAATGAAGACCTCGAGGGTCAGGCGCAGCTCCTCGCGGAGCGGAACAAAGAGGTCGAGAGGTCGAAGCAACTGCTCGAGGACAAGGCGCAGCAACTCTCCCTGTCGTCGAGATACAAGTCCGAGTTCATCGCGAACATGTCCCACGAGCTCCGGACACCCCTCAACAGCCTCCTGATCCTGGCGGAGCAACTGCAAGACAACCCGGGTGACACCATGACTGAGACCCAGGTTGAGTACGCAAGCGTTATCCGGAGCTCCGGCAACGATCTGCTTGCGCTTCTGAATAGCATCCTCGACCTGGCGAAAGCCGAGTCGGGAACGGTCAAGGCCGAGAAGAACGATGTTTCGATCTCGGAGCTCGCAACAGGTCTGTTGCGGGACTTCAACCTCATCGCCGAAAGTAAAGGACTCGTCTATTCCGTCGACGTCGCCAAGAACTGCCCCAAGGACATCGTCACCGACAACCAGAGGCTGAGGCAGATCCTCACGAACCTGCTCTCGAACGCGTTCAAGTTCACGGACCAGGGCAGTGTTCGGGTTCGGATGAGCCTCGCCGATGGCGGATGGTCGAAAGACCGTGAATCGCTCGTCTCGGCCCCATCGGTTCTAGCGATCTCCGTGAGCGATACCGGGATCGGTATCGATGACGAGATACAGCCGAGGATCTTCGAAGCGTTCGCCCAGGGAGATGGCTCGACGGCTCGCGTCTACGGCGGGACGGGTTTGGGCCTGTCGATAAGCAGAGAATTCGCCACGTTGCTCAGTGGAGAGCTCGTAGTGGAAAGCTCTTTGGGTGACGGCAGCACCTTCACCATCTTCCTGCCGCTCGGAGCCGTAAAGCGGTCGACCGGCGGCAACGGTGTGTTCGCGCCGGTGGTTCTCGAACCGGTCCAGGATGCTGTCGAATGGCCATCACCCGCCGGTAAACCGGTCCCCGAGCGACGCGACTACACCCTTGAAGCAAGCACGTTCGGCGGCGCGAAGGTTTTCGTCGTCGACGATGATTTCAGGAACGTGTTCGCCATGAAGGCACTCCTGGAACGCGGTGACGCGAAGGTCACGTTCGCCGAGAGCGGCCAGGACGCCATCGACATGTTGACGGACGGTCCAGACGTAGACATCGTGTTGATGGACATCATGATGCCGGGTATGGATGGCTACGCGACCATCCGAGCGATCCGCAAGCTCGAGAGATGCGTGGACCTCCCCATCATCGCCGTAACCGGAAAGGTCATGGCAGGAGAGCGGCAACGTTGCCTGGACGCAGGCGCCAACGATTACGTGCCGAAGCCGGTGGACACCGGCGAGCTCGTGAACGCGATCAGCCCATGGTTGCCGACCCTGGTTGCCGCGGTCGTTCCCTGGCGTCCTGCGGCGGCCGCAACTCCGTAATGCCCACCACATCTGGTCCTTGGGAACTCGCAACGAGAGGATCGCGGGTCCCTAAGGCCACGTCGGCACCCGTGCTGATCGTTGATGACGACGCCACCAAACGCCTGGCGGTCAAGGCCGTCTTGTCGACCCTCGAATTGCAGGTCGTCGAAGCGGATTCTGGCCTCAGCGCGCTGCGCTGCGTGATGGAGCGCGATTTCGCGGTCATCTTGCTGGACGTGCGCATGCCGGAGATCGATGGTTTCGAGACGGCTGCGCTTATCCGTCGTCGTAAGGAATCCGAGATGACCCCCATCATCTTCATCACGGCCTTCACTAGCGACGAAATCGCGAGCAAGGCAAAGTACGTGCAGGGAGCGGTTGACTTCATGACGGCCCCCGTTTCTCCCGATGAGCTCCGCGCGAAGGTCTCCGTCTTCGTCAATCTCTACCTGCACGCACAGCAACTCGCGCTACAAGCCAAGGAGGTCCAGGAGTCCGCTAACCAGTTGGGGCTGCTCACCGACGTGGCCCCCGTCGGCATCTTCCGCACCGACGCGGACAACAAGTACGTCTATACGAACCCCCGCTGGTCGGAGATCTCGGGCATCTCG
The DNA here is from genome assembly GCA_034667565.1 of Actinomycetota bacterium. Lineage (GTDB taxonomy): Bacteria > Actinomycetota > CADDZG01 > CADDZG01 > WHSQ01 > JAXDJJ01. The sequence continues at coordinate 6,425 of JAXDJQ010000061.1, read as the reverse complement.
GCGGAAGACGCCCAGGGTCGTGTCTGGGACACGATCTTCGCCTCGACCGCTCCACCCGGTGCGCCCGAGGATGAGTTCGAACCCTCGCGCGTGGGTCGCCGGTTCCGCTTGTGGGCAACAGACTCGACTTCAAGAGTGGTGTGGGCCGCGTCGGAACCCATCCAGGACCAGAGCGGGGGCACCCTCGGCTGGGTCGGCACCCTTATCGACGTGACCGCAGAGGCCGAAGCCGAGAAGGAGCGAACGAGGTTCCGCGCTCTCGTTCAGAACTCGCGCGACGTGATCGCCATCATCGACCCCACCGGTGGATGTTGCTACGCGAGCCCCGGCGTGGAAGAACTGACCGGTTTCTCGGCGAAGGAGTTCGAGGCCCTCACATCGTACGGATTCATCCATCCCGACGACATCGACCAGATCAAGGCCGACGTGTTGGAGATCTCGGCGACCGCTAACGCAACCAAGACCTTTGAGACTCGCGTTCTCACCCATGACGGCGATTCGACGTGGGTTGAGATGCGAGTTGCGAACCGGTCGGGCATCCCATCGATAAACGGGATCGTCCTCAACTTCCACGACATCTCCGAGCGCAGAGAATCCAACCAGATGCGCCGGGGACTGATGGATCAACAACACGAACTTGCAACCCTCTTGCGGATGTTGCTGGACTCGACCGGCGAAGGGATCTATGGGCTCGATCCCGATGGGGCCTGCACGTTCATGAATAAGGCAGGAGCAGAGCTGCTTGGAGGGGCCGCGGAATCCTTCATTGGGAACAACATGCATTCGCTGACACACCATTCGCACGCGGATGGTTCGGACTACCCGGCTGAGGACTGTCCGCTGCAACAGGGCTTAACAACAGGAAAGCCGTACAGCGCGCAGGGTGATGTCGTGTGGCGGCTAGACGGGACCCGGCTTCCGGTCGACTTCACCGCCCATCCGATCGAAGAGAACGGTCAGATAGCGGGCTCGGTCATCACGTTCCAGGACGTCACGCTTCGGCTCGGGATGGAAGAGGAGCTCCGTCAGAGCGAACAACTCTTCCGAGGAGCCTTCGACGCGTCGCAGATCGGCACCTCGTTGACGATGGCAGACGGGTTGACCTACGTAGATGTGAATCAATCGCTGTGCGACATGCTCGGGTTCACCAAGGCAGAACTGATGAAGTTGAACTGGCAGAAGCTCACGCATCCCGACGACCTGCAAAGGAATCTCAAGGAATTCGCCCGGCTCGTAGAGGGCCTGGAAGACGTAGACCACGTGGAGAAGCGCTATGTCGGCAAGGCGGGGAACACGCTCTGGATCGAGGTCAACGACGCAGTGATCCGCGGTACCGATGGCCGGCCGATGTTCTTCGTCACTCATATCAACGACGTCACGGAACGTCATGATGCGACGAGCGCAAGACGCGCGCTCGAGACGCAGCTCGTCCAGTCGCAGAAGATGGAGGCGGTTGGCCAACTCGCCGGCGGCGTTGCTCACGACTTCAACAACATCCTCTCGGTCATCCTGAACTACGCACAGTTCGCGAGCGAGGGCTTGGAGAAAGCCGATCCACGCCTTATAGACATCCAAGAGATCATCAAGGCAGGAGAGAAAGCGGCTCGTCTGGTTCATCAGCTGCTGGCGTTCTCACGCAAGGAGATCGTGGAACAGATCGTGATCGACCCTAACGAGGTCGTCACCGGGATCTTCTCGATCCTCAGCCGCGCGCTGGGTGAAGACATCGCGCTGGACTTCGACAAGTTGGAAGGCATCCCGCGTGTGTGCGTCGACCCCGGTCGGTTGGAGCAAGTGCTGCTGAACCTGGCCGTTAACGCACGCGACGCGATGCCGGCGGGCGGCCTCCTGCACATCGCAACGGACAAGCTGTCCCTTACGGCTGGGGACGTTCCATCACTAGACGCAGGCGATTACGCGGTGATCTCGGTGCGTGACTCGGGTAGCGGGATGGATGTAGCAACGATGGAACGCATCTTCGAACCCTTCTTCACGACGAAACCGCGCGGAGAGGGCACGGGCATGGGCCTTTCGAGCGCCTACGGGATCATCGAACAAGCTGGGGGTTCGCTGCGGGTCGAATCTGAGCTCGGCGTCGGAACGAAGTTCTCCATCTACCTTCCTTGCAGCGACGTGCCCTACGTGGCCCCGGTCCCGGACGAGCTCCCTGGGACCGTGCGCGGCGAAGAGACGATCTTGTTGGTCGAGGACGAGGACGCGGTGCGTGACATCGTCTCTCGGATCCTGACCGCTCAGGGCTACCAGGTCATTCCATGCTCGAGTGGCTCCGACGCCTTGGAATACTTCCGGGAGAACGCAAGCTCAGTGGATCTGCTCCTCACCGACGTAGTGATGCCCAAGATGTCCGGCAAGGAGCTATCCGATAAAGCCACGGCGATAGATGGGGACCTGAAGACCCTGTTCATGTCCGGTTACACGGACGCGCTGATCGCGCAGCGCGGGGTGCTTGCGTCGGATGAGGACCTCCTCGCGAAGCCCTTCAATCCCGAAGAGCTGCTCCTCTCCGTGAGGTCGATGCTCGACAAGAGCGCGGCCTGATGACTCCTCTCGCTCAGGCATCGGTGCTGGTCGTCGATGACGAAGAGATGGTGCAAGCCACACTCGTTCGTCTCTTGACGAACGCCGGATGCGGAAAGATATCGACTGCGTCCTCCGGGGATGAAGCACGCACCCTCCTCGCGGCGGAAGAGATCGATCTGATCCTTACCGACATGCAGATGCCGGGAGGTTCGGGGATCGAGCTCTTGACGCACGTGCACGACACCATGCCGACGGTTGCGACCCTGATGGTGACCGGCGTCGACGATGCGGACCTGGCGAACAAGGCCCTAGCACTCGGTGCCTACGGCTACATCATCAAGCCGTTCCGCCAGAGCGAGGTTCTGATCGGTGTCAGCAATGCCTTGCGGCGCAGGCATCTCGAGATCGAAAACATGGCCCATCGCGATCGCCTCGAAGAGACCGTCAAGGAGCGGACCGCCGACCTGTGGGCTGCGATCGTGAAGCTCGAGAACGCGGAGAAGGATGTGCTCACGTCCCGCACCGAGACGATCGAACGTCTCGCGGTCGCCGGGGAGTTCCGTGACGAAGACACCGGCTTCCACGTGGCACGCATGAGCAAGTACTGCGAGATCCTGGCCAGAGCCGCCGGTGAGGACGAGCTCACTGCCACGATCCGAGAGGCGAGCTGTCTGCACGACGTCGGCAAGATCGGCGTCCCCGACGGGATCCTCCTGAAGCCCGGACCGTTGCTCCCCGACGAGCGCACGACGATGGAGAAGCATGCCGAGATCGGCTACTCCATCCTGAGTGGCTCGGCCTCGCCATTACTGAACCTGGCCGCGGAGATCGCCGTCACGCACCACGAGCGATTCGACGGGGCCGGTTACCCGAATCAACTCGTCGGCGAGGCGATCCCCTTGGCGGGACGCATGGCGGGCATCGCAGACGTCTTCGACGCATTGACGAGCAACCGGGTCTATCGCAAGGCCTTCCCGCTGATGAAAGCCGTCGAGATGATGAAGGAGGAAGCTGGCGCCCACTTCGACCCCGATCTCCTGTCGATCTTCTGGGACGTTCTCCCCGAGGTACTCGCCATCGAGCTCGAGGTCGCCGCCTAGAGCCGAGCCGCACCGCTGCTCTTACAGGTTGCGCTCCAGAGCCAGGATGCCTCGACGGTAGGCATCGCAAGAATCAGCGCGCCTCGGAGTTTCGTTGAGCATGTCGCCGAGGTAGCGGTAGGTGATCGCGAGCTCTACACCTTGGTCCGCTCTTTCGTAATGCTGGATCGCGGTCTCGATGTATTTGAGAGCCTCCGTCGGATCGGAGGTCTCGAGCGTCAATCCCATCTCGCGGTAGGCCCACGCTAGAAGGACGGTCTGGTCTAGTCGAGAAAGGAGCTCGATCGAGCGCTCCAGATGACCGGTCGCCTTCTCCGTGTCTCCCGAGAGTCGCGCCAACCGACCGAGCTCGTTCAGGCATCGCGCCTCGTTGACGGCGTTGCCGATGTGGCGGAAATCTTCTGCGGCTTTCTCGATCTCGGAGGTCGCGCGATCGGTGTCGCCCTTGCGTCCGAACAGGATCCCGCGACCGAGCCGGCACTGGGCGAGCTCGAGACGAAGATCGACCTGTTCGAAGAAGTGCTCGGCGCGTACCAGGGTCTCGTGTGCATCTCTATCCCGGCCCTTGTGATTGAGGGCCCATGCAGCGTTGATGTACATGGCTGCTAAGCGCTCGGGATCGTCCACCTTCGGAGCGAGTGACAGCGCTTCTTCGGCCGCGGCGTAGGACCGGTCGTAGAGCCCAGCCTCGAAATACGAACCTACGAGTGATGCTTGCAGCCGCATCGTTGCCGTCGGATCCTCGAGACCCTCGCGCTGCATCAGGTCGAGAGCGCTCTCGAGGATATGGATCGCGTAACGCACGTCTCCCAGGAGCTGATGGCACCGTGCCTCTCCAGCGATCGACTCCGCGACCCTCGCTGTCGGATGGCCTCCGAGTTGGCCTTGCACCTTGCGATACATCTCTATCGCCTCGGCGACCTTTCCTTTGCGCTCGTAACAGAGCGCGATGCCATGCATCGCGCGGGTCTCGGATTGCTCGAGGTTGTACTGCTGGGACAGCCGCAAGGCTTCGGTGAAGCGTTCTTCAGCCTTCTTCACCTTTCCGGCGGACACCAACCGGCGCGCTTCGGCGAGACCGAGCTCGACCTCCGAGGTGATCCCGGGGGGCGTCCCGGTCAGCAGCTCATCGGCCTGGACCCCGAGCCGATCCGAAAAGTGCTCCAGCGCGGCCTTCGAGGGTCGCCGCCGACCACTCTCGATCGCACTGACGAAGGAATACGTGTAATAGGGCTGCGCGAGCTCTGACTGTGTCATCCCCCGTGCGACGCGCATCTGCTTGAGTCTCTTGCCCAGGCTGCTCAACGCCCCCCCTTTTCGCCCTATCTCCCAGGAAGTGACAGCCGGTCACATCGGCGCCGTCAGAGCCCTGGTCGCGCATCTTCCCAGCCGGAACCTACCCCTAGAGAGCGAACCATTGGCTCAACAGCTTATGTGACAGGTATCCATACCCGCCCATCATCACCCATTACCTACCGAAAGGGGGTGCGAGCGATGGATCTCATCCTGTGGCTGATCGGCAACTGGCCCTGGAACTAGGAGAACCGGGGAGCCCCAAAAAGGGGGCTCCCCTCTCTTGTCCTCCCGGTCGCCGTGGGCGTGTGACACTTTATGTAACTTCTATGGCCCCGGCCGGGGCCCCGAGCCGATGGTGGTGCAGTGGCTGCAGGCGACAACGCCCCTCGGGGCCTGGATAACGCGACCGCCCACGAGATGCGCTCGCACCTCACGACGATCCTCGGTTACGGAGACCTGCTCGAGATGCAGGATCTGACCCCGGCCCAGAAGGAGGCGGCGGCGGCCATCGTGAAGGCCGGGCATGTGCTCCTAAAGATGCTCCAGGACAACTCCGAGGGTCCCGCGCGGGCGGAGTAGGTATGCGTCAGGGACGCATCTTGCTCGTCGACGACCAGGAGGCGAACCTCCGTCTCTTGGAGCAGGTCCTCGAGCACGCGGGTTACTCCGACATCGACACGACCACGGACCCACTGGCGGTGTTGGGCCTCATGTCTTCGTTCCGCCCCGACATCGTGTTGCTCAACCTCAACATGCCGAAGAAGAGTGGCCTCGAACTGCTCCAAGAGCTCGCCCCCTGGACGAGCAATGCCAGCGGCGAGTTCCTTCCCGTGTTGGTCCTCACCGCGGACACGTCGCGGGGCACACGCAAGCGGGTGCTGGCGGCGGGCGCGAAGGATTTCCTCACGAAGCCCTTCGATCCCGTCGAGGTGACCCAGCGGGTACAGAACCTGCTGGAGACCCGCTTCCTGCACGTCGAGCTCAAGGAACAGAACGAGATCCTGGAAGAGCGCGTGCGCGCCCGGACGAAGGACATCTGGGATGCGGTCAACGAGCTGGAGCAGAGCCGCCAAGAGCTCCGGGTGTCGCGCGAGGAGACGATCGTTCGGCTCGCCATTGCGGCGGAGTACCGCGACGACGAAACCGCTCGCCACATCCAACGGATGAGCCGCTACTCGGCCCTGCTCGCCAGCGCCGCAGGCTGGGACGCCGAGCGGGTCGAGATCCTCAGGCTCGCCACCCAGATGCACGACATCGGCAAGATCGGCATCCCCGACAAGGTTCTGCTCAAGCCTCGCCCGCTGACCCCCGGGGAACGGGCGATCATGGAGCAGCACGCCGAGATCGGCTACCGCATCCTGGCCGATTCCGATTCCCACCTGCTCCAACTCGCGGCAACGATCGCGCGGACCCACCACGAACGCCTCGACGGCAGCGGGTACCCGCGGGGTCTTAGGGGTGATGAGATCCCGGTTGAAGGTCGCATCG
>JAXDJQ010000060.1:0-3508 GCA_034667565.1 Actinomycetota bacterium | reverse complement strand
GATCACGGTGGAGGTCTGGCAACGACCTACAACCACCTCTCTGCCTTCCTGGTTTCGTCGGGACAGGGCGTGGCGAGGGGCTCTCAGATCGGGAACGTTGGTTGCTCGGGTTATTGCACGGGACCCCACCTTCACTTCGAGGTAAGGGTGGATGGGTCGCCGGTGAACCCCGTGCCGTACCTGCAATAGAGGTCTAGTCCGAACCACCCCGTAACCTAGGCCCTATGGAACGCTGGCAGAAGATCACAATCGCGGTTCTGTCCGCCCTCACCGTGCTCTTTTCGGTCTTTTCGGTCGGGTTCACGGTCGGAGCGCGGCGTGCCGACCCGATGCGGCTGACCGGACCCGGCGGGGAGACGATCGGGTCGGTCCAGGAGGCTTACAACAAGATCCTGAACGAGGCTGTGAACCCTCCGAGTAGCACCGCTTTGGTGCGCGGCGCGATCAAGGGCATGGTCGACGTCCTCAAGCGCAACGACGACCCCTACGCGTTGTTCTATACGCCCAAGGGATACCGCTCCTTCCAGGAGCTAACGACCGGCAAGTTCTCGGGCATCGGCGTCTGGTTGAAGCAGAAGGGTGAGGATCTGGAGATCGTCTCGGTCCTTCCCGACACGCCGGCGCAGGAGGCGGGGCTGGAACGAGGCGACGTGATCCGGGACATCGATGGAGAGCCGGTTGCGGAGATGTCGAGTGATGACGCGGTAGCCCGGATCAAGGGGCCCGTGGGCAGTGAGGTCGCCATCAGCATCGAGCGCGCCGACGAAGAGCTGGCCTTCACGATCACCCGCGCGCAGATCGAACTTCCCAACCTGCTTTCCAAGATGATCGGCAATGACCTCGGATACGTGCGGCTTTTCGGATTCGCTCGCGGTGCAGGGGATCAGGTCAAGAAAGAGGTTCGCTCGTTGGTTTCGAAGGGCGTGAAGGGCATCGTCCTCGATCTGCGCGACAACGGTGGCGGTCTGTTCCAGGAAGCCGTCGAGGTTGCCAGCACGTTCATCGAAGATGGCGAGATCGTCACCTACCGTCAGAGGTCGGCGGACGATGTCATCTACGAAGCTCAGGGCGATGCGTTCCAGGATCTCCCCCTTGTCGTTCTAGTGAACGAAGGAACCGCGAGCGCCTCCGAGATCGTCGCAGGTGCACTGCAGGATCGGGAGCGCGCGATGGTCATCGGAACCACTACTTACGGCAAAGGCTCTGTGCAGGAGGTCGTGCCATTGACGGATTCTTCCGCGCTGAAGCTGACGATCGCCGCGTACCTAACTCCCGACGGTCACGACATCAATGGGCGCGGTATCGATCCCGATGTCGAGGTCGACGGCGCCCCATCAGTCCAGCGCGCCCGTGCGGTCGAGATCCTGAGAGGCATCGTCATCTCGACCACCGGCGCGCAGGGTTAGGTGGCGGGACCCGCCAAGGGCGATGGCACCAAGCTCATCGCGCAGAACAAGAAAGCGCGCCACAATTATCTGATCGAAGACACCCTCGAGGCGGGCTTGCAGCTGGTGGGGACCGAGGTGAAATCCTGTCGCGAGGGAAAGGTGAACCTGGCGGACGCCTACGCATCGGTCCGAGACGGCGAAGCGTGGCTCCTGCAGTGCCACATCAGTCCTTACTCGCACGGGAATCGGGAGAACCACGAGCCGATGCGACCGCGCAAGCTTCTTCTGAAGCACCACGAGATAACTCAGTTGCAGGAGAAGGTTGCCCAGGAGGGCCGCACCCTCGTGCCGCTGAGGCTCTATTTCAAGCACGGGCTCGCGAAGGCCGAGATAGCGATCGCCCGAGGCAAGCAGACCCACGACAAGAGGCAGGCGGAAGCGCAACGCGACGCCGAGCGATCGATGCGCCGCGAGCTGGGGCGAAGGCGCTAACAGGAAGTTTCTGTCTCCTCGCGTCGTTAGACTCAGCGGGCACATTGAAAAGAAGGTCTACAGGGGGCTGAACTGGTATCGACCCTGATTCGACCGAGGTGAGAGAAGCGAGCCGAGGACTCCTGGTATCCCTCGCAAATCATCCAGGAACACCAATAAATGCCGCTGCGTAAAGCACGGTCGCAACCCCTATAGCGGTTGCCGTCGGCCCGGAGATCGCCTGCGCCTCCGGGGTCCGGCGTCGCCTAGCAGGCTTACCGGTCCGAGTTCGCTCGGGGCAGAGACCGGGACATCTAACCTGAGCTAGGTGCCGGTCGCCGCCGTCCGTAGGCCGGCCGGCTCCGAAAACTGACTGCGGACTACGCTCGTAGAAGACTCACGTCGGGGTCGGGGGACCCGGGTTCGATTCCCGGCAGCTCCACTATTCACGAACCATTCGTCGTCGCGCGGCGTCTCCTCTGTAAAGGAGGCGTTCTATGAAGATCGCGCGTGGGGGGATCCTGGTTGTCTTCGCAACGATGTCTCTTGTCAGTTGTGGTTCTCCTGACGCGGATGTCGCGGGAGGCGACATGTTGTTCCTCTCCGCGCGCGGGGGAGGGCTCACCGTTCTCGAGCAGGGAGCTAGAACCCCTACCTATTCAGATCGGAATTCCACGCCGTCGAGCAACTGGAGCACGATCGTTCGGAGCGAGTGGCAGGGCAACACGACGAAGTTGATCGCGAATGATCCTACGAGCGGAGTATCTCGATGGGAGACGGTCGTGGGAGGTTTGCAACGCGTCAAGATCGTCTCTGCGGATGGGACTCTAGTCGCGGCGAGTCCGCGCACCGAGCGCTACTACCTCAGGGGCCGGGCCACCACGAGTTTGACGGTCACCGGCAGCGCTCGACTCGAGCCAAAGCGTTACGAGCTCGATGGCAACTTCGAACCAGAGGCTTTCTCGACCGACGGACACAGCCTCTTCCTCGTCAGCTACCTCCCTTCGCGGCACCCCGTGAACTACCAAGTCCGGCGCCTCGATCTCATGACGGGTGAGGTCGAGGGTGTCTACACGCCAGACGCTCACCTCCAGCAATCGATGGGGGGTACCGCCCGGATCCAAGCAGCGAGTCCAGATGGAACGCGTCTCTATACGCTCTACACGCTGCAAGGTGACAAGAACACCGAACCGCGTGCGTTCGTGCACGTGCTGAGCCTCGACGAGCTATGGGCGCACTGCATCGAGTTGCCCGATGGATTCGTGTCCTCCGATCAGGAGAGCGCTGCCATCACCGTCGCCCGGGATGGCGCACACGTCTACCTCGTGGACTCGAACTCGGAAGCCCTGGTCGAGATCGATGCGGAACAGCTGGCCGTGTCACGCACCGGCACCGTCGATCTCAGCGTTGCCCGCGGGGCTTACCTCGCCGATTCATCGGACGGCACCCTGTACGCGGCGAGCGGGGTGCAGGTAGTCGCGGTCGACCTGAAGACGTTCGAACAGCGCGATGTCTGGCAGATGTTCGCCAACGTCACGGGCCTTCAGGTGGGCACGGACCCGAACGAGCTCTACGTCGGGGTCGATTCAGAGATCATCGTCTTAGATGTGACGACCGGCAACCGTGTGGATGAGATAGACCCAGCTGGG
>JAXDJQ010000059.1:0-3150 GCA_034667565.1 Actinomycetota bacterium | reverse complement strand
GTCTGCTCCCGCACCAGAGATCGCCTTCACCACCGCTCCAGGGTCGTCCGTGACCTCTGGATGGAACGAGATCCGGTCGGCACCCGAGTCCGCGAAGACTCCGGCGTACTTCTGAGGGTCGCTGATCATGAGGTGAACGTGGAGCGGCGTCTCCGTCGCCGCGTCGATCGCCGCCACCGTAGAGGGCCCGAACGTGAGGTTGTCCACGTAGTGGCCGTCCATAACATCGAGATGGAACCAGTCGACGTACGGCTCGACCGACCGGATCTCATCGGCCAACCGCCCGAAATCTGCGGTCAAGATGGAAGGTGCGATCTGAAGACGGGGCACCTGCTCACTCTCCCATGCGTTCGTCGCCGTCGAGCCTCAGCCCCCGAGCGAAATCGCGTCCCGGCATCCTCTTCTTCGAAGCGGGTTGGACCTCGACCAATTCCACCGCCCCGTCCGCGGCGCCGACGAAGAGACCTCCTTCGGTGTCCACCGACCCAGGCGAGAGATCGTCTCGGCCCACCTGCGCAACGCGAAACACCTTCAGACGACCGCCGTGCAAGGTCGTCCACGCACCCGGATCGGGGTCGAGCGCACGAACGAGATCACGGATGGCGGCGCAAGGTGCGGTCCAGTCGATACGTGCGTCCTCGGTAGTGAGCTTCGGTGCATAGGTCGCGAGGGAATCATCCTGCGGGGTTGGTTGGGTATCGCCCCTCACGTAACTCGGTAGAACATCCACCATGAGCTCTGCTCCGATCCCGGCGAGTTTGCTTCCGTAGGACGGCGTCGTGTCGTCCGGATCGATCGGAATCTCGACCATCGCGAGCACCGGGCCCTCGTCCATGCCTTCGGTCAGGACCATCAGAGAGGCGCCGCTCTCCTTCTGGCCTTCCATGATCGCCCGCTGCACGGGTGCCGCCCCCCGATAGAGAGGAAGGAGTGAGAAGTGGAGATTCACGAATCCTTTCGGAGGCACCTCGAGCAACGCGCCGGGCAGGATGCTGCCGTACGCGACGACGACCGCAACGTCCGGTGCGATCGCCTGCATGCGTTCAAGTAGGGCGGGGTCCCGCGCCTTCTCGACCTGGATCGTTTCCAGACCTAACCGCGTCGCTGCTTCCTTCACGGGGCTAGGGGTGAGCTTCATCCCCCGACCCGAGGGTCGATCTGGGTTCGTCACGACGGCCGCCACATCTATCCCCGATCCGATAAGGCGATCCAATGTCGGCACCGCCCACACAGGCGTTCCGAAGAAGACGGTTCTCAGAGCGCATCCTCATTCGAGTGGAGGGATGTTGGTAGCCCGAGGGCTTGGTTACGGATCTCGGTCAGAGCCTCGCGTCTCAGCTCCTCGGTCAAGCGATCGATGAACAGCACGCCATCGAGGTGATCGATCTCGTGTTGGAACACGCGGGCAAGGAAATCCTCGGCCTCGATCTTGATGGGGTCCCCCGTCTCGTCTAGGCCTTCTACCGTCACGGTCAATGACCGCTCCACCGGGAAGAAGACTCCGGGGATCGACAAGCAACCCTCGTCGTCGCTGAACGTCTCTTCAGACCGTTCGGTGATCACGGGGTTGATCACCGCACCGTGCCGGTCCCCGACCTCCCACACGAAGATCCGCTTGAGAACCCCAACCTGAGGGCCGGCAAGTCCTACGCCGGGAGCGATCCGCATCGTCTCGAGCATGTCGGCCGCAAGGCGGCGGTGCAGTTCGGTGACCTCCTCGATCTCGCGCGCTGGCTCGCGCAAGACAGGGTCACCGAACTTCCGTATCTGGAGGGTCACCAGGATCTCTCCGCTCCCACCTATCGGGGATCGACGTCAACCGACATCCGAGTACCTTTCGGACTCGCTTCGAGGATATCTCGCAGGGCCCGCGCTACCGGCATCACGTCCGTGCACTTGATCAGCAATTGCACCGTCGGTGGTCCATCCGCGCGGGCCATCGGCATCGGCCCGAGGATCCTTGTAGCGAGATGACGGATGGATGCGGAGACATGGGCGGCGAATGGTTCTGCCCGGGCACCGGCGATCACCACCTTGACCAACTCGATGAACGGCGGATACATCAGCTCGCGGCGCTGCTCGAGCTCATTGCGAAGGAAGAAGGAGTAATCGGAGCGAACGATGGCCTGGAGCGAATGGTGATCGGGCTCAACCGTTTGGATCACCAGGTGCCCGCCTCGATCGCGAGGACCGGCCCACTCCGCCATCTCGACACATGCTTGGTACGCACTCTCAGCCGCTCTGAAGTCGGGGCGGCGGATCAGCCAGTCCGCATCAAGGATGCCCACGAGTGAGACATCTGGTCGCAACGCGGCCTTCGTACCCATCCACGTCGTCAGGTAGATGTCGATCGGATCGGATGGAAGCTCGTCGGGAGCGGAGGGATCGACCCGGTGCACGAAGGCCCGCGGGAAAGCTTTGGACAGCTGCTCGCCCAATCTCTCGGTCCCTGCCCCCACGTACTTGAGGTCCGCTGCCCCACAGGTAGGGCAAACGTCGGGGGCCGGATCGACATGTCCGCACCGACCGCAGCGCACCTGTCGTTTCGAACGATCGAAGAACATCCCCGATTCACATCTCGGACAGCGCACCGAACGGCGGCACTCCCCACACCACACGGCGCGCGCGAATGCGGCGCTTGGGGCCAGCAATGCCACCCTCTCCCCGCTGCGCAACGTGGCAGAGATCCGATCGTGGAGCTCCGGGCTCAAGGTTCGATCCTCGGGACGATCCACGAGCTCAACCAGCGGGCTAGCGGCCCTCCGATCCGAACGGACGGGGGAAACACTTCGGAACCTGCCACCCTCCAGAGTCGCGGCCCCCGTTTCGACCGAGGGGGCCGAGCTAAGGAACACACAGATAGCTCCCTGCAGTTCGGCACGACGTTGGGCCACCCAGCGTGCGTCGAACCGAGGAGACCGATCTTCCTTGTAGGTGTGGTGGTGCTCTTCATCGACCACGATCAGCGCGAGATCGGGGGCGGGAGCGAATACGGCACCACGTCCCCCGCCACCGACCGGTCTTCCGGACGCAAGAGCGATCCAGGCATCCGAGCGATCGCTATCCGTCTGCGCGCTATCTACCCGAACGAATGAAGGGAACCGCGACGCGATCGCATCGAGGATGCCGGAGCCGTACCTGACCTCGGGG
>JAXDJQ010000058.1:0-4155 GCA_034667565.1 Actinomycetota bacterium | reverse complement strand
ATCGTTCGCAGACTCCACTACAGAGGCCATCTCGACAACGATGATGTCGCCAACCTTGGGGCGGATCCTTACCCGCCCATGCCACCAACCTTCTGCGATGACTCGGCGACTAGCTTCCTCGATCTGGGGGAGTTCCTCTTCCGGAATCAAGCGGCGCCAGGCTTCGGCGGTAAGGAGCTCCTTCTCGCTATACCCGTAGAGCTCTTGCATCCCCTCACTGACATGGATCAGCTCGCTGGTTCCATCGGGGTTGTAACGCATCTTCCACGCGTGCCAGCCCTGCTCAGTGGTGTCTGGCGGGCCGAGCTCCAAGAACGGTCACTCCTTCTCGTCCGCCGTCATTCTGACTCACGTTTGAGGGAAGAGGGAACTAAGGTGGGCGGATGACCAGTGAAGCGCACGAGAAGAGCAAGGAACTGTGGGATGAGATGGCTCCCGGGTGGGAGAGGTACCGCCCCTTCATGTGGGACATGACGAAACACGTGGCTCAATGGTTGGTCGATCATGTCGACGCGCACGATGGTGACACGATCTTGGATCTTGCCGGGGGGCCGGGCGACAACGGATTCCTCGCGGCGACACGCGTCGGTGAATCCGGCAAGGTCATCGAGACGGATTTCGCGCCGGAGATGGTCGCAACTGCCCAGCGGCATGTCGAGCAGCTCGGTTTGAACAACGTCGAAACCCGGACCCTCGACGCCGAGCGCATCGACCTACCCGACGACAGTGTGGACGGCATCATCTGCCGATGGGGGTTCATGCTGATGATGGACCCGCAGACTGCTCTGGGGGAATGCCGGCGAGTCCTCAATACGGGCCGGCGTTTGGCCTTATCTGTCTGGGGCGGTCCCGAGAAGAATCCCTGGGTGACGGTGACTGGGATGACGATGATGCAGCTCGGCCATCAACCAGGGCGAGATCCGTTCGGTCCCGGGGGGATGTTTTCGATGTCCGACCCGATGAAGCTGCGCGCGATGGTCGAGGGGGCCGGATTCACGGATGTCGAGGTCGAGGAGATGCCCGTCGTGTGGCGATACGCATCGTTCGACGAGTCGTGGGAGTTCATGACATCGGTTGCCGGTGCCATCGCTAGTGCGGTAAAGGAATTCCCCGCCGACGAGGTCGAGAAGCTCCGTTCCGCTCTCGAAGGCAACTTGAAGCAGTACACGACCGATTCCGGGATAGAGCTCCCCGGCTTGACGATCAATCTTGCTGCTCGATGACGGGGCGTTGATCAAGCTCGGAGTTGCGCTGCTGGTTCTTATCGTCATGGCTCCCGCTGGTGCGCAGAGCTCCGAACGCTGGGATCCGACGGCCGGTATGACGTTCCAATTGCAGCTGCAGGGAACGATCGATACGACGGTCGACGCAGAGGTCTTCGATATAGACGCTTTCGACGTCGGTGCTGCGCTAGTGCAGGAGCTGCACGACAAGGGTCGGAAGGTCGTCTGCTACATGTCCGCAGGGAGTTGGGAGAACTGGCGACCAGACGCGCGTGATTTCCCCCGCAAGGTGCGCGGTCGACAACTCGAGGGGTGGCCGGGGGAGCGGTGGTTGGACGTCCGCCAGCTCGACGTACTCGGCCCTCTCATGGGAGCCCGTCTCGATCGCTGCGTGACGAAGGGGTTCGACGCGGTCGACTTCGACAATATGGACGTCTACACACAGGACTCGGGGTTCGACATCACTCGCCGTCAGCAGATCGATTACATCGAGCTCCTCGCGAACGCGGCGCACGAAAGGGGACTGGCGACGGGCCTGAAGAACCTGCCCCAGCTCACCACTCGCCTGGAGCCGATGTTCGACTTCGCCATTGTCGAGTCATGCTTCGTCTACAAGGAATGCGGGGCGTTCTCGGTATTCATCGACCACGACAAACCGGTCTTCGAGATCGAGTACGAGTTAGAGCGCTCCCAGTTCTGCGACAAGGCGAAGGACTTGGGTTTCACCGCGCTGCGAAAACGTTTGAGCCTCAAGGTGTGGCGCCGGCCCTGCCCCCTCTAGACGGGCCGGGCAATCGTCAGGAAATCTTGACAACGAGCTAACGTCAGGATATCTTGACAGGCATGAGCGAACAGACGAGTTACGAGATCTCCCCCGAAGGCATTGCGCAGATCGAAGCGGTCGACGGGTACCTCGACGAGACGATCCGAGAAGGTCGCCCGATCGAGGCGTTGATCGCCACTAAGAGACTCGGCGAGATCGCGAGCGAGCGCACGAAGGAAGCGGCACGCGCGGCTACCGATAGCTCGTGGTCATGGGCGGACGTCGGGCAGGCCCTCGGCATGAGCAAACAGGCCGCGCACGAGAAGCTACGTGCCCGCGTTCACGGTGAGATCGAGAAAGGTCTCTCGAAGCTCGACCGTGCCGACAAGTCGGCGCACGAGAAGATCACCCGAAAGGCGATGCGGAAACGCGAGCGCCTGGGCCAGGTGCCTTCATCGCCCGAGGTCGACCTCGCTCGGCAGCAGATCGACGAGTGGGAACAGCGTCAATACGACAAGCTGGCCCGGGGCATAGGGACGGCTCGAGGGGGCCTCGAACGAGCCGAACGAACAGTCAACGACAAACTCGACCGCAGCTGAGAAAGGTTCCCAGATCCGTTCCGCGCCTCAGGTTCCGCCAACAGAGGAGGAACCGGACCTATGGGCCGGTTGGAGGCCTGGCTAGAGGGAGCACCCCGAGCGTCTAGTCCTTTTTACTGATTTTCCCAGATGCTCCCCTATGGGCTTAATCGACCCGACGTGTCCAGTTATCGCGGTATCCGGCTTCTTTCGGCCTTGGTTTCGGTCGCCCTGGTTCTGTCTATCGCCTTGATCTCCCCCGCCGCTGCCGTCCCGGTCACGGTGCTGACTCAGGACTTCACCAGCGCGACTTTCCCCCCGACGGGGTGGAGCGAGTTCCACGGTCCTAAATGGACGCGTGAGGCGAACTGCACGCAGTTCACAACTCCATCGGCCTGCGCCGCTATCACGGGGCCCGGCACCGAGAAATTCGGATTGATGACGCCGCCCTTCAACGTTTCCGCTCTCACGAACCCGAAGGTCGATTTCGACGTCTTCATCTCGGACCCCGATGCAACGGCTTCGTTCAAGGTGATGGACGCATGGGATTGCGGGGGATTCGACGGTCCCTCTCCCCCCGGGACGGTCCATGACCCGGCCGGCCCCAGCCCGGTCACCGCGAGCGGACTGAGCCATCAGTCACTGCCGGTCGCGGTTCGACCCAACAACTACTGCTTGATGTTCATGTTCGAGCAACGGAACCTGAACGACCCCACCGACCCGAGCTCGCCGCCGGCCCCCGCCCCCGCCACGGTGAGGATCGACAACGTTGTCATCTCGGGAGACGGTCCGGCGCCGCCACCGAACGATCCGCCGATCGCGCCGGCGAGCGTTACGTTCCCCGTCACAGAGGACACACCGACGACCTTGAACTTCAGCGGCGCGAACATCGTGCGCGACCCGAACGGCGACGCGCTCACACTCGTGCAGACGTCCGGACCTTTCCAGGGATCGATCTCCGACGTCTCGTTCCTACCGGGAGGTATGAGCCTCAAGTACACCCCGAGCGCGAACTTCGATGGCGAGCGCAATGCTGCCGGGAACGTTTTCAGGGGCGACGAATTCAAGTTCAAGGTCAACGACGGTCAAGCGAACAGCATCGAGACCACGGTGACCATCGAAATGACCGCGGTGAACGACGCGCCGCAGATCGAGGGTCCCGATTCGGTAAGCATCCTTCAGGACCAACCGTGGTTCGCCTTCTCGAACGGAGTGCCCGGTGGCGGCGCGCACTGCACGAACGTTGGGTGCAGCGCAACTCCAGATGTACCCCTCGGGGTTTCCGACGACGCGCCCGGCTATCCAACAGCGACGGGACACGAGGTCCGGATGATCATCGAAACCCAGTCCGCTGCAGGAGGGAAGTTCTCGCTCGGTCAGACCAGCGGTCTGACGTTCTCGCAGGGTGATGGGACCGCCGACCAGCGGATGGTCTTCACGGGACTGTGGTTCGCGATCGACACCGCCCTTAGTGCCGGTGCGACCTACACGCCGGCGCCCGGCTATGTCGGGTCGGACACACTGAGACTCGTCATAGACGACCAGGGCGAGGTCGGCCTAGGGGGTGCGAAGTCCGCAGAGAAACTGATCC
>JAXDJQ010000057.1:0-12741 GCA_034667565.1 Actinomycetota bacterium | reverse complement strand
GTGCCGGAAGGGCCGAGCATGAGGGTGATCTTGCCTTTGGGGATGTCGAGAGTGATGTCTTCCAAGACCGTTTGTGGTCCGAAGGACTTGGTTAGCCCTTTGATACTTATCTCGGTCTCAGGCATGGTCCCCCCACCCAGAGAGTCGTTGCTTGGCCCCGCGCAGGCGGCGAGGGAGGGAAACATTACCTCTCCCACCGGGCCCCTCAGCGAGGCCACTAATATGCCGGTCCGATGGATTTCCGTGACACTCCCGACGAAGCTAAGTTCCGCGCCGAGCTACGAGCGTGGCTAGAGGCCAACATCCCCGCCGAGCACAAAGAACGCGGCGATGTCGCGGGACGTGGTGACGAGAACATCTCGCGCGAGTGGTCCAAGAGGCTGCACGAGGCCGGTTATTCGGGATTGACCTGGCCCAAGGAGTTCGGAGGGGCAGGCGCCCCGTACACCCACCAGGCGATCTTCTTGGAGGAGAGCGCACGTGCTGAGACGCCCGACCACATCGGCGTCATCGGCCTTGGGATGGCGGGTCCGACGATCATCGCCCACGGCACCGAAGAACAGAAGAAGGCTCACCTATCCAAGATCCTCTCGGGCGAGGAGATCTGGTGTCAGGGATTCTCCGAGCCCGGTTCGGGCTCCGACCTCGCCTCGCTGCGTACCAAAGGCGAGCTCGACGGCGACTCATTCGTCGTCAACGGCCAGAAAGTGTGGTCGTCGTTCGCTCACATCGCGGATTACTGCATCCTTCTGGTTCGGACCGATCCTGAAGCACCGAAGCATCAGGGCATCACCTACCTGATGGTGGACATGCACTCGCCCGGTGTCGACGTCCGCCCGCTGCGTCAGATCACCGGAGACCCCGAGTTCAACGAGATCTTCTTCACCGATGTCCGCGTTCCGAGATCCAACGTGCTCGGTGAGATCAACCAGGGTTGGAACGTCGCGATGACCACGTTGCTCCACGAGCGCGGCACCCTCGGCTTCGCTTTGACCGCTCGATTAGAGGTCGGGGTTCGCAAGCTCGTGCAACTCGCGAAGCAAACTTCGGTCAACGGGCACACCGCGGCCGAAGACCCCTTGTTCCGCGACCGGATCGTGCAGCAGTGGATCGATCTTCAGGGTTTGCGCTTCACGAACTACCGGGCCCTCACCGGTCTCGTGAAGACCGGCGTTCCGGGACCGGAAGGATCGGTCGCGAAGCTCTACTGGTCGGAATCCAACCAGCGTCTTGGGAAGCTTGCTCTCGAGATCCTCGGACCGCTGTCGCAGCTCGACGAAGACGGTCCCTGGAGTGGCTACTGGCAGTACCACCAACTCCGAAGCCGGGGCAACACGATCGAAGCTGGAACCTCGGAAGTGCTTCGCAACATCATCGCCGAGCGCGTTCTCGGCCTTCCGAGGAGCAGGTAGATGGATTTCGCATTCTCCGAAGAACAGAACATGTTGCGCGAGCAAGCGCGCGCGTTCTTGAACGACAAGGTCAACACGGAACGGGTCGCGGAGATCGCGGCCGGCGACGAAGGCTGGGACAAACAGTCGTTCCGTCAGATCGCGGAGCTCGGTTGGACGGGGTTGTCGGTGTCCGAGGAAGCCGGCGGTGCCGGGATGGGCTTCATCGATGAGGCGGTCGTGTTCGAAGAGCTCGGTCGCGGCCTGTTCCCCGGCCCCTTTTTCTCGACGATCGCCCTGGCTCTGCCGCTGCTGCCCGAGTCCGACGAAACTGTGCCCGGGATCGTCGCAGGGGAACGAACCGCGACGCTGGCGTGGGCGGAGCCGTCGGGCCCACTGAAGCTGGCCGACGCGGCGAAGACCGTCACGAAGGCCGAAAGGTCGAACGGGGACTGGACCTTGAGCGGCGAGAAGATCCTGGTGCCCGACGCCACCATCGTCGACTACATCCTCGTGGTGGCCGCGGCCTCCGAAGGCCTCGGGATATGGGCCGTCGCCCATGGAGATGCGAACCCGACCGAGCACTCGACGATGGACCGGACCAGGCGTCTGGGTTCGATATCTCTCTCGGGTACCCCCGGACGTCTCGTGGTCGAACCGGGTAAGGCCGAGGCCGCTGTGGAGAAGGTTCGCCTGCGCGCGTTGTCTGCCCTGTCTCTCGAAGCTGTTGGGATCGCTCAACGAGCGCTCGAGCTTGCGATCGCACATGTCTCCGAGCGCAAACAGTTCGATAAACCGATCGGTGCTTACCAAGCGGTCTCGCACCAGGTGGCCGACATCTTCGTCGATCTCGAGATCGCGCGATCGCTGGCTTACTGGGCCGCGTGGTGCGTCGACTCCGATGACGAGCAAGCAGCCGTGGCGGTTGCCGCTGCGAAGTCCGCGGCCGGCCGCGGTGCGGTGCTGGCTTGCGAACGTGCCATCCAGGTCCACGGGGGGATCGGGTTCACGTGGGAGCACGTTTTGCACCTTTTCTACAAGCGTGCCCAATGGATCGACACCTTCGAGGGTCCCGGTGCCAACCATCGTTCGGAGATCGCTCGCTCCTTGCTCGGTTAGCGAAAATGCGCGTTGGGGTATCTGAACCCTCATATGCTGGCGAGTCATGGGTGATAGCCCGGTAGTCCGGTCTCTCGAAACCCTTCCCCAACGTTTCCGGGGCAACGATGCCCATGTTGACGCGCGCTTCCGCGTGCAGGTCGGCCGTTGCATCCGCGACGTCGTCGTTGCGGATGGTCGCTGCGAGGTCCGGAAAGCCAACGGTGTGCGGCCCGATGTCGAGATCTGTACCGATCCCGACACCTGGTTCGAGATGGACCAGGGCCGGCTGTCGGGGATAGAGGCCTTCTCGGAGCACAAGCTTGTGGTGCGGGGGAGCATCGAGAAGTCGCTTCTCTTCGAGCCCCTGTTCGAACGGCCTTCGGCTGGTGCGCTAGAACACGAGGTGGCCCACGTTGGGCGCAGAGGCGGACGGATGTCCGCCTTATTCGCGGGTGATCCCGGAGCAGAGCCCCTACTAATGATCCACGGCTTAGGCGGAACGAAATCTTCCTTCCTGCCGATCGTCCCGGCGCTCGCGCGCAACTACCGTGTCATCGCTCTCGACCTCCCCGGCTTCGGTACGTCCGCTAAGCCTCGTGGTCGATACGACGCGTCCTGGTTCGCTCGCCGGATATTCACCTTCATGGACCATCTCGACATCGACAAGGCACTGCTCGTGGGCAACTCGATGGGGGGTCGCATCTCGATGGAGATGGGTCTCATGGAACCCTCACGGGTGCGGGCATTCGCCTGTCTCTGTCCGGCGACGGCTTTCTCGCGCCGTCCCGCTTTGCGGTTGGTCAAGTTGCTCCGACCGGAGCTGGCGTTCGCGGCAAGCAGGTTGCCGCGCGGCTACGTTCTGGATGGACTGAAACAATTGTTCGCCGACCCCTCGAGGGTCGAAGAGGAATGGTTCGAGGCCGCGGTCGACGACTTCCTAGCGATCTGGCGCAGCCCCCGAGCGCGTATGGCGTTCTCTGCTGCAGCTCGCCACCTCTACTTGGAGGAACCGACGGGCGAGAAAGGTTTCTGGGCGCGCCTTGCCGCGATAGACGCGCCCGCTCTCTATCTCTACGGGGGCCGCGACGTGCTCATCACCCACT
The DNA here is from genome assembly GCA_034667565.1 of Actinomycetota bacterium. Classification (GTDB taxonomy): domain Bacteria; phylum Actinomycetota; class CADDZG01; order CADDZG01; family WHSQ01; genus JAXDJJ01. Next base: position 9,146 of record JAXDJQ010000057.1, on the reverse strand, counting down.
ACGACTCACGCCAGGTACGCAAGGCCCTTCCGAATGCAGAAGTAGTGGTGTGGAGAGATTCCGGTCATGTCCCTCAGATCGAACACCCGGAGCGCACCACGGAACTGCTCCAGAACTTCTTCTCAACGTGCGCCCAAGCCCGCAAGGCAGGCTGAGCACAGAGCCTTCGTCAGGGCGGCATCATCTGAGTGGTTCCATTGGTACCGGTACCAAAGGAACCATTGCGCACCTTCCTCCCCGCACGATCTATCTGGATTGCCAAGTGGACCGCGGAACCTTCCCGGGTCTTTCCCGGTATTAGGAGCATGTTCAGAACAAAGGTCCTGGCTCTTCTCGCAGTCCTGGCGGTTGCCTGCGGCACAGCACAAGGAGTCGAGCGCCCGCTCTCGGGGGACGTGCTTCTCCTGGCCACCGCGCAAGGGATAGAGACACTGTCAGTGACGACCGGACGCATCGACCAACGGATCAGCGAGGGGATCGTCGGTCCAGACGGACTGATCGTATCGACGAGCTTCGACGGCACTTCCACTCGGGTGAACGCGATGGCTCCGACGGGCAAGGTCCTCTCTCGCGTCGAGGTCGAGGGTGACGTGGTCGGGCGGATCGTTACCGCCGAGCTCATCGCCCTAGTTGATCGCGCCGGTGCGGGTGATACCGCGTATCTCTCGGCCCCCAAGGCGCGGACACGCATCGTTGTTCTAGACGATGACGGCAGGCAACGTGAGTTCATGCTGGACGGCAACTTCGAACCAGAAGCCTTCAAGGTCGATGGCTCGGAGCTGTTCATGATCGAGTACATCCCCGCGATGGCTCCCGATCGCTATCGGGTCCGGCGTCTGAAGCTGGAATCGGGTGCTGTCATGCCCATCGGCCGGTTGAAGCAAAATGCGCCGGGTCAGATGCAAGGAACCGGGCGTAGCCAGGTGATGTCTCCGTATGAGGACGAGCTCTACACCCTGTACACGCAGCAGCTAGACGCGGGTCACGAAGGAGCAGAGCACGAGGAAGGTGTTGCGCACGCTTTCGTCCACGTCCTGAACCTCGGGCAGGGGTGGGCACACTGCATCGACCTTCCATCCGTGTTCGCTTCGGGTCTGGCGACCGCGAGCGCGATCGCAGTGAACCCCAACGGGTCACGAGTGTTCGTGGGCGACTGGACGAGTGGGGCGGTCGCCGCGTTGAACCCACAGAGGGTGCGCTTGGTCAAGACCGTGACCGGTCTGGACCTTGGAACCGAGGACGATGAGACGTTCGCCCAGGCATCCGACGACCGCCTCTACTTGGCAGGGAACGCTTCGGTCGCGGTGCTCGACGCGGAGACCTTCAGGATCCTCGAGCGTTGGAGCGTGGGGGCCGAGGTAACCGGCATCCGTCTTGTCGAGGAGCGCCTGTTCGTCTCGACCACGGATTCGGTCGAGGTCATGGATGCGGCAAGCGGAAAGGTGTTGCGATCGATTCTCGTTGCGGGCGCTATCGGGATCGAAGGTGTGGTTCTGGACGTCTAGGTGAAGGCGTTCTCGCCCGTCAGGTGACGGCCGATGATCAGTTTCTGGATCTGGCTGGTGCCCTCATACAACGTGGCCACGCGCGCGTCCTTCAGATACTTCCCCACGGGATATTCGTCGATGTATCCGTATCCGCCGTGAACCTGCACCGCTGCGTTCGCGGCACGCACCGCGGTCTCGCTAGCGAAGTACTTCGCGTAGGACGACTGCAGGGTGTGCGTCTCACCGCGGTCCGCCATCGTCGCGACGCGCCAAGTCAAAAGGCGGGCTGCCTCGATCTCCACGGCCATGTCCGCGATGAGCTCCTGAACCAGCTGAAAGCGCGCGATCGGACGCTGGAACTGCTCGCGTTCCGTCGAGTACTTGATGCTTGCTTCCAGGCAGCCCTGCGCGATGCCGACACTTCCGGCTGCCAAGGACATGCGACCGGTGTCAAGGGCGGTCATGGCGATCTTGAATCCGCTGCCCTCGTCCCCGAGCCGACATGAGTCGGGTACGCGCACGTCTTCGAGAACGAGCTCGCCGGTGTCCTGGGCACGAAGGCCCAGTTTTCCCATGACCTTGTTCGAACTGAAGCCCGGCGAGTCGGTGGGAACGACGAAAGCCGAGATGCCGCGCGCGCTGTCATCACCGGTCCGGGCGAATATGAGCGCGAGCCCGGCCCACGTTCCGTTCGTGATGAACATCTTCGAACCGTTCAGGATCCAGTCGCTACCGTCGCGCGTAGCTTTCGTCCGAAGGCTCGCGGCGTCGGACCCGGAGTGAGGCTCCGTCAGGCCATAGCAGCCGAGCTTCTCGCCGCTGGCAAGCAACGGGATCCATTCCTTCTTCTGTTCTTCGGTGCCCCACTTGAGGATCGTCTTGCCGACGAGCCCGACGTTGACCGACACGACCCCTCGAACGGACGAATCTGACCGGCCAAGCTCCTCGACGATGCAGCAGTAGGAAACATTGTCGACGCCCATGCCCCCGTACTCCTCGGGAAGGGGAGCCCCCAGGAAGCCCACCTCGGCGAGCTTGCCGACGATGCTCTTGTCCATCGTCTCGGTGCGATCCCATTCGGTAGCGAAGGGGACGATCTCGCGGTCGACGAATTCCTTCGCCACCTTGCGGATGCTGAGCTGTTCCTCGTTCAGTTCAAAGTTCACGCCGGAAGGATAGAAGATGTCTCTTATGAACCAGACTTTGAAATGGGCGGATCGCTCCGAGCGGGGCAAACTCCGCTTCACGGGGCCCCAACGTGCGTGGTTCCTCCACCAGATCCTCACCCAGCATTTCGAGGACATCCAGCCCGGTGATGCCCGGGCCGCGACGTTGCTGACCGCGCACGGCCGCATGGTCGGCTACATGGAAACGGTCGCCACCGAGGATTCGCTCCTGATGCACTTCGAGCCCGAGTTGATCGCGTCCCTTCCCGACGCGATCCGTTTCTACGTTCTTGCAACCGACGTCCAGGTCGACGACATCACCGAGGAGATGGGCCTGCTCCTCGTGGCCGGTCCGGGTGCCGAGGCGGCGGTCGAAGCGCTCGGGCCGAAGGTAGTCGTCCATCAGACGGACGAGCTTGGGATCGAAGCGTTCTATCTCTGGGTCGAGCGTGGTCACCTGGCAAGCGTCGCCGCGACGATCGGGGACGCGGGCGGCGTATCCGCAACGGAGGAAGAGCTCGAGGCCATCCGCATCGCCAACGGGATGCCGAGGTGGGGGCGCGAGATCGACGACAAGACCTTTCCTCAAGAGGTCGCGATCGACGAGCGAGCGGTTCATTACGACAAAGGTTGTTACGTCGGCCAGGAGGCGATGGCGAAGATCCATCTGCGAGGGAAGGTCAACCGTCGGCTGCGCACGCTGGAGGGGCCGCAGACCTTGCAACCCGGAGTCGAGCTCTTCGATGGGTCCGACAAGGTCGGTGTCGTTACCAGTTGGGTCGGCGATCACGGTCTCGGGATGCTGCGCTACACGATCTATCCGGGCGACCTCGTGACGGCCGGCGACAACAAAGTGAAGGTGACCGGTTGAGTCATCACTACGAGGGTGACGACCTGATCGTTCGCAAGATCGAGGTCGGCTCGATGGAGAACAACGTTTACGTTCTCGAGTGTCCCCATACCCATGAGGGTTTCCTTGTCGATGGGTGTTTCGAAGAAGGCAAGATCCTCGCGGGAGCCGATGGATGTGAGATCGTCGGGATCCTGCAGACCCACGGTCACATGGACCACGTCCAGGCTCTCGCGGAACTGAAAGAGAAGCTCGGAGTTCCGGTTCATGCGCACCCCGGCGACGAATATCCGATCCCCATCGATGTCGAGTTGAGCGACGGTCAAGAGCTCACGTTCGGCAAAGACCATGTCGTCAGGGTCCTACACACTCCGGGCCACACACCGGGCGGCGTCTGTTTCCTTACCGGTAACCACCTCGTGTCCGGCGACACGTTGTTCCCGGGAGGACCGGGCAACACGTGGGGTGACAAGAAAGCCTTCGAGCAGATCGTCAACGAGATCGAGACGAAGCTCTTCACGTTGCCCGATCGCACCTACGTGTATCCGGGGCACGGCAAGGACACGACGATCGGTGCCGAGAAGCCACACCTCCAGGAATGGAAAGACCGCGGCTGGTAGCTCGTTGATGGATGAGACCCTCCTCGAGATCGCGCAGGCGGCGAAGGGGTTCATGCCGGATGACGAGGGCCTCGCCCTCTATGAAGCGGGGCTCGATGCCGCCCGCGATGGACCGCTGCTGGAGATCGGCAGTTACTGCGGGAAGTCGGCCGTCTACCTGGGGGCCGCGGCGAAGGAACGGGGCTCGAGCCTCTTCTCGATCGATCATCACCGGGGGAGTGAAGAGAACCAACCCGGCGAGGAATACCACGACCCGGACCTTGTCGACGAGGAAGGTCGTGTCGATACCTTGCCGTGGTTCCGGTCGACGATCGAGGAGGCCGGTCTATCGAACTGGGTGATCGGCGTGGTCGGCAGCTCCCCCAAGGTGGCCCGGGCGTGGACCACGCCGCTGGCTCTCGTGTTCATCGATGGAGGCCATAGCCGAGTTGCAGCTGACGCCGACTACCTCTCCTGGGCTCCCAAGCTGATGACCGGTGGCCTCCTGGCGATCCACGATGTCTTCCCCGATCCGGCCGATGGTGGACGTGCGCCGTTCGAGATCTTCGAACGGGCACGCGCAAGTGGAGGGTTCGAGGAACTTCAGGGATGCGGAAGTCTGCGCGTCTTACGGAAGCTCGACGACCGAATCTGAAGCAGGGCCCACCTCGGCCGACGCGAAGAGCTCGGCGATCACCCCGCGACGTTGCAGAACATCGTTCGCGAGCACGATCGCTGCCGCGCTCCAGTTCGACCGTTCGTTCGGGAAGTGACGTCCGTCGGGGAACGTGGCGCCCGTCCAATAGGACCCGTCGCGATAGCGCAGGTACTGGACCCACCCGAACAGCGTTCGAGCCTCCTGGGTCAGCCCGCACAACTCCAATGCGATGACAAGCTCGGCCGTCTCTGCCGAGGTGATCCACGGCCGGTCAGCCACACAGCGGGTCCCGAGACCTTCCACCACGAAGTCATCCCAGCGCGCGGTGATGCGCTCGCGTGCGGCATCGCGATCAAGGGCCCCGGAGAGCACTGGGTAGTACCAATCCATCGAGTAGCGAGATCGGTCCGCGAAGTCTGAGTCTCGGCGGATCGCATCGAGGAGTAACTCGAGCGACAACTCCCAGTCGGGGCGATCCTCTCCGATCGCGCCAGCGAGACGCAGGGCGCACCGAAGACTGAGGGAGATCGCCGAGCTTCCTGCGAGCAACGCGTGGTCGCCGGCATCTCCCGCGAGGTTCCTGGCCCAGGCGATCCCGCCCGACGGCATCTGCAGATCCAGGGCGAAATCCATGCCTCGCGCAACGACCGGCCACAGCTCATGCAGCGCGCCCTCGTCCTTGGTGCACATGTAGTGATGCCACACGCCGGTTGCGATGTAGCTCGCTCCATTCGATTCGAGGACCTCGTCGTCGTCTCGGCCCCCAACGATCGGGCAGGCCCACGCTCCGTCGTGGCGTTGCGTCCGGGCCAGATGCTGGAACGCGCACCGAGCACGGGAATGGAACCCTCCGGCGTTCAGTGCCATCGCGCATTCGACGTGATCCCACGGGTCCCAGCGGCTGTCGGGCATCCACGGGATCGTCCCGTCGGGGAGCTGGGCCCGAGCGATCGACGCGATCGTTCGGATGCGCGACCGCTCGTCCAACGTCATAGGGGTTTCCTCGAGTACACGACGAGACTCTTTCCCATCAAAGGGTTCAGCAGTTGCTCCGCGGTGCGTGTGACGACCGGTTTCTCGGTGATGTCCCACACGAGGAACGAGTGGTACGCCTTCGTCACCGGGAGGTCACGATCCACTCCCACCGCGCACTTGAGCCACCAGTAAGGCGTATGTAAGGCGTGCGCGTAGTGGTGATGGAAGGGGAACAGACCGGCCCCCGACAGCTTGGTCTCCATCTCCTCCCGGCTGTAGATCCGCACGTGTCCGCCCGCTGCGGAGTGGTATCGCGCCGAGAGGAACCAGCAGATCTGCTCCGGCCACCGCCTGGGTACGGTCACCGCGACGATCCCTCCCGGTTTCACGACCCGATGGAGCTCGCTCATAGCTGCCTCGTCGTCGGGGATGTGCTCCATCACCTCCGAAGCGATGATGCGATCGAACGTTTCGTCCGAGAACGGCAGGTGTAGAGCGTCGGCAGGCACGCAGTCCAAGGTTGCGCCCGCGGGAGCTTGACCCTCGAGGATCATCGCCGCTCCGAGCTGCTTCACGTCCTTCAAGATCACTTCGTCGAGGTCGCTCGCGACGACCCTTGCCCCGCGCGCCAAAGCTTCGAAAGAATGTCGTCCCGCACCGGCTCCGATGTCGAGGATGCGCTGCCCATAAGAGAGGTCGAGGGTCGCGTAGTCGACGGTCAGCATGACTCGATCGCCCGCCGGTAGACATCGACCGTTCGTTCTGCCGTCTTCGCCCAGGTGAACATATCGAGGACGCGCGCGCGGCCGGCGCGGCCCATGGCTTCCCGGCGGTCGGGATCCGTCAGTAGGTCTCTGATCGCGGTTGCCAGGGCGCCTACATCACGGGGCGGGACGAGGATCCCGGCGGCACCATCTGTTCCGACTACCTCGGGCAGAGCACCACCCGTGGTTGCAACCACTGGGACGCCGGCCGACATCGCTTCTGCCGCAGGCAAGGAGAACCCCTCGTATAGGGACGGAACCACCGCCACCTCAGACATCGCGTAGAGCTCGGCGAAACGCAAGCTGTCGACCTTTGACTCGAACGCCACGTGATCGGCGACGTCGAACCGCTTGATCGCGTCTAGGACCCGGCCCCCCCGGCGCGGAGAACCCACCACCACGAGATGCGCATCATCGATCTCGGTGCGCAACTTCGCCAGGGCTTCGACCAGATAAACCAAACCCTTGAGGGGCACATCGGCGCTGGTTGTCGTCAAGATCCGTCCAGGGATCCGACCTACGTTCTCCAGAGGGCGGAACAGCTCCGTGTCGACGCCGTTGTGAACCACGGTGATCCGCTTGGGATCGACTCCGAGCTCGCCACTCGCATCGCGGCTCCCAGTGCCTGAAGCGGTGATGACACTCGGTATCCGGCGAGCGACCTTCTTCTGCATCCGCGTGAACGCGTACCAGCGAGCCAGCGTCAGGCGCCGCGCGAAGGTCGCGTTCTGGCGGTCGAGCTTGTGATCGATCGTGATCGGGTGATGGATCGTTGCGACCGTCGGGACTCGACGAGCGACATCCAAGATCCCGTAGCCCAGACACTGATTGTCGTGAACAACGTCGAAATCTCCGGCCCGAGCACGTAGCACGCGAGCGACCCTCAGGCTGTAGGTCAAGGGCTCCGGGAAGGCGGCGGTGCACATCGCCGCGTATTCGATTACGTCGATCCAGTCCCGGAGCTCTTTGCGCTTCGGTCTCCGGAACGGGTCACTCGCCCGATACAGGTCCAGGCTGGGCACCTTCGTGAGGATCACGCCCTCATCGAGCTCGGGGTAGGGCTGTCCGCTGAAGACCTCGACATCGTTGCCGAGCTCGAGGAGGGCCCGGCTCAGGTACTTGACGTAGATCCCCTGGCCTCCCGAATGCGGATTGCCCCTATAGGTAAGGAGAGCTATCCGCAGCGGCTTCGACATGGGGCCGATATTCAACCAGCCCCCCGCCCCCCGCCTGCCCGCTCGGGTCCGGCCTGGGATTACCTGAGATTCGGGAGCAATATGGATGGGTGGAGCCCGAGGTAACAGCGGAGCCGGAGGTAAAAGCTATCCCCGCGCCGGCCCGGTCGACCCGCAGGGGCGGGGCGATGGCAGCCGCACTCGCGCTAACCGTTCTATGGGTCGGCTCGAGTTGGACGGCGATCTCCTTCGCGCCCGCTGCTCTCGCCGGCGCCTTGCTGCGGGCCGCCCCCGGGGGTGTGGCGACATTCTTCATCGAGAACCTCGGGCACTGGGCTCGACCCCTGCTCGTCGCCGGGGTGCTTGTCCTAGCTCTGGTCGTCGGGGCCGAGGCCCTGTTGCGCACCGCGCGCGCTGGGGTGCCCCGGCCGGGGGTGGCCGCGATCGTGCTCGGGATCGTCGCTGCGATCGCGAGCGTCATCGGTCCATCGCCGGGCGCCACCGTCGCAGCCACGCTCGTCTGCGTTCTCGTATCCGCCGCCGTTTACGCGCTCGCCGCGGGAGCCCTGACCCGGCCCCCGATGGTTGTCGCCCAGGTCCAACCCGGACGACGAGATTTCCTCCGCCTGGGCACCGGAGCGGCCGCCGGTCTGGTGTTCGGGGGTGCTGCGGTCGGATGGCTCCTCAGGCGCCTGAGCGGTCCCGACACGAACGTCGCGCTCGTCGCTCCGATGGAGCTCGCAGCCGTTCCCGAACGCGCAACGTTCCCCGACATAGCCGGACTGACCCCCGAGATCACGTCGGCGGCGGATCATTACGTCGTCGACATCAACCTCATCCCGCCATCCGTTGAGGCGGAAGGATGGTCGTTGGACGTGCGTGGTCAGGTCGAGTCACCGCAGAAGTACACATTCGAGTCTCTGCAGAGCTCGTTCGACGTGATCGAAGAGTTCGCGGTTCTCACCTGCATATCGAACGAGGTCGGTGGACAACTGATCGGTCATTCCCGTTGGGGTGGTGTTCGTCTCTCGGAGGTGCTGGGTGCCGCAGGGGTTCTACCGGGCGCCATGGATGTCGTGTTCTACGGCGCCGATGGGTACTCGGACTCGATCCCACTAGAGGTCGCGATGCATCCGACGACGATCGTTGCGGTATCCCAGAACGGGAAGCCCTTGACCCAAGCTCATGGGTTCCCGTGTCGCGTTCGCGTGCCGGCGATCTATGGGATGAAGAACGTGAAGTGGCTGGAAGCGATCGAGGTCGTTCGGAACGACTACCAGGGGTACTGGATGCAACGGGGATGGTCCGACGTCGCGATCATCGACACCGAATCGCGCATCGATGTGGCCGGTGTGGACAGACGCGCAGAGGTCGGCAAGGAAACGTGGATAGCCGGCATCGCGTGGGCCGGGATCCGCGGTGTCGAGAAGGTCGAGGTGTCGACGGACGAGGGGGACAGTTGGTCCGAGGCC
>JAXDJQ010000056.1:0-5035 GCA_034667565.1 Actinomycetota bacterium | reverse complement strand
CTCCGGCGCGTTGACCTTCACGACGATCTTCGTTCCCCAGTCGGCACCGGCGTTGAGTTCGAGGAAAGTGTGGGTCGACCTAGCGAAGCAATAACTGCAGAGCATCGTGCATCCCCTGTAGGGGTTCAGGGTCCAGTTGAAGGGGAGGTTGTTGCCGGGGACCTTGTTGAGGATCGACTTCGCTTCGGTTTCGATGAACTCGATGCCGCGGAAGTGCGGCGTGTCGAAGGTCCGGCGGCGCAGTTCGAAAAGCTGACCCGTTTCCACCACCGGAGTATATCGAACGTATGTTCGCTATACTAGCCCTCGGGGAGGGGCCGGGCCGGGCGTAAGTAGGGGATGAGCTCGACGGCAACTATGGCCGTCATGATCAGAGCGGCCCCCAGCCAGCCCCACGCGTCCAGGGTCTCCCCCTTCAGCATCCATGCGAAGAGGCCGGCGAAGGCCGGTTCGGAGGCCAGGATCAGGGCGGTCCGCGAGGGTGAGGCGTGGGTCTGGGCGTAGGCCTGGATGTAGAAGCCCAGCACGCTCGCAAGAAGGGCGGTGATCGCGAGGGCGGTCCAGACCTCTTCGGTCCGAGGAAGCACGAGGTCACCTTGCCCTGCAGCCCACACCAGACACACCACGCCGCACAACGCCAGCTGAACCACGAGCAAACCGCTGACGTCGTGACGCTTCACCGCCGGATCGGTGACGAGGATGTGGAAAGAGAACGAGACTGCGCATCCGAACACCAAGAGGTCACCCAACACGTGCAGCGATCCCCCCGTGCCCGAAAGCAGATATAGACCGACCGTGGCGACGCCGGCCGCCGCCCATGCGGTCGGTCCGGCATGCTGCTGCAGCAACAAGGCACCCAGCAGTGGGGTAAGCACGACGAACATCCCCGTGATGAAGCCCGCGTTCGAGGCCGACGTCCGTTCGAGGCCGAAGGTCTGGAACAGGTAGCCCGCCGTAAGGAACAGTCCCATCAAGGCTCCGGCTTTCCAACCATCCGATGACAGGGCCCGCAGCTGTTTCCGGAACAGCACCGCTGCAACCAGGGCAGCAGCGAAGAACCGGTAGCCGAGGAATGTCGTCACGGGGATGTCGGCGACCGCGTCTTTGACGAGTGGAAAGGTGACACCCCAGATCGCACATACGGCGATAAGACTTAGCTCGGCGGTTCGGGCACGGCTCACGCCACCGATACTCCTACGAACGCGAAAGCGCCGGGCCCTATGGCCCGGCACCTTCGATCCTCAACTGGACCTGTTAGCTGACCTGGTTCTGCTCCACTTCGCCGCGCCATGCACCGGTCTCGGTGCCGCGCTCCTCGATGAACTTCTTGAATCGTTCGAGGTCACCCTTGCTGCGGGCTTTAACTATGCCGAGAGCGTCGCCGGTCTTCTCGACGATCCCCTCGGGATCGAAGTTGATCTGCAACATCACCTTGGAGGTGTTGTCGTCGATCTTGTGGAATGTCACAACGCCTGCATTCTCGGCGCCACCGATGTCCGTCCACGCGATCCGCTGGTCCGGAGTCTGCTCAGTGATCTTGGCGTCCCATTCACGCTCGACACCGGCGATCTCGGCCTTCCAGTGAAGCGTTACGTCATCTAGCTGCTTGACTTCCTTGATGCCTTCCATGAAATGCGGGAAGTCTTCGAACTGGGTCCATTGGTTGTACGCGGTGCGTACAGGGACCTTCACTTCTATCGACTGCTCGATCTGCGACATGCGGAACCCTCCTTAGGGTGGTGGATGCGGTACGCCTAGTACCTACCCATCGAGGGTGCAGAACATGCTCGCTAGGTCTGCTTGAGCCATTGTCTTATCTGCTCGGCTTCCTTCGGTGGCATCCATCGCGAGATCGAATCGGCGACCGAGCCTGGAGTTACTTCACGTCCCGCGGCGCGCAACGACAGCACGGTCTTGTAGACGAAGCTGCGCAGATCGGCGGGAACGCGCATCCCTGCAACGGTTCCCGAACGAGACCACTCTTCCTCTAGATCAGCGACGCTCGGGTCCTCCCACCACGCGCTGCCCCCATGTCCTTCGACCCCTTCACGCCGGAGCGGAACCACGTTCACGGGCTTGGATCCTTCGCGCCGCCAGGTCGGGGCATCGTGAAAGTCGGGCTCGAATAAGAGACGTTTCTGCTGCAGGTAAGAAAGTTCTGCGGAGTCGTTCACGTGCAGAACGAGGCGCAAGGACCGATCTCGATCGTCCGGCACATTCCCCGCATCTCTGAACTCGAGGGCCTCCTCGATGGACAACGCTTCGGCGCCGGACGGTGCGACGTCAGCATCGGGGTCGCGCCACCTTTTCAGTTCCAGCTCGATATCCGCGGCGCTCATCAAGTACCAGCCTTCTTGCACGCCTGTAGGGTACTGAGCCCATGCTGGGGCCCCCTTCCACTGAGCTCATCGCGGGGCTCGAAGCTCTGGTCATCGCGGTTTTCCTCCTGACGCTTGGCTACCTCCTAGTCGATCTGGTCGCCCCGCGATTGGGACTCGACGAGGTAGAGAGCTGGGGCCTCTCGCTTGCCGGCCTCGCCGCTTACGCGCTCCTCGCGATGGTCGTTCACATGGCGAGTTCGGGTTGGCTCTTCGCGCACAGCTCGGTGGTGCGCTGGACGACGATCGGACTGTTCCTCTTACTTGCGATCCGCCGGATGAGGCGTACCGCCGAGCGGCGATCTCAACACGTCTGGATCGGTCTCGGGTTGGCGCTGGCGTCGGTCGCGATCTGGGGTTCACCCGTCGCGCGCATGATGCCGTTGACCGCAACCGCCGATACTCAGCTTCACAACGGGTGGATCGATCAGCTCATGGCAGGCGATACGACGTTCGGGGCGGTCCTAACCGGCACCGTCCCCAACTATTACCCGTGGCTCTTCCACAGCTTGGGCGCGATCACGACCACCATCACGCCCGGCCAGACGCCGTACCACGCGTTGGGGCCGCTGCAGCTACTGCAGGTCGCCGGAGGGGTTCTAGCTCTATTCGCACTGGGACGACTGTTGACCCGGCGCGCACTCACCGGTTACGCGGCTGCGTTACTCGGTGCCTTGAGTGGTGGATTCGGCTTCGTGATGCTGCGCGGACTCGATGTTGTCGTCGACCCTCGAGAGGGAGGTGGGGCCGCCGCCCTCAGGTATCAGGGAGACCTTCTCTTCTCGCGGTCCTACAACGTGAGTCTTCACAACCTGGCACCACCCTTCCCGCGCGATCTCGCCTTCGGGTTACTCATCACCTTCGTTCTGATGCTTGCGATAAGAGCCCGAACGACCTCCGCGTGGAGCGAGGTGCTCGCAGGCTGTTGCCTGGGGCTCGTCGGTTTAACCGGAGGCGAAACGTTCATAGTTGGTGCGGCTCTGGCACTGGCGATCTGCATCTTCGACAGCGAGCGGCGATGGCTCAGCGCGATGCGAGTGCTCGGCCCCGCACTCGTCCTCTACGCGTTATGGCTGGTCCCGGTCGTTATCAACTACGTCAGGCTGGGCGGGTTCGTGAGCATCACTCACATCATCCCTGTGTCTCTTCCTGCGGGAGCGATCCTGGTTTCGTGGGGACTCGTTACTCCGCTCGCGCTGATTGCACTCTGGCGATTGAGTCGTCACTACAGATCAGATCGAATGATCCGACTGGCCATAACCTTCGCGGTCGTCACCGTGATCCTGCTCGCAGTGTCCGCGGTCATCCCCGAGCTGATGGGCGACGCGTTCGACACCTTGGGGCGGAAGCATCGCTACTGGCCCATCGTGTATCTGGCCGTTTCCCTCTTAGCTGCGCTTGGACTGACGGACTTGCTGACGGTGCTTCGACAGAGGTCGAGGGCGCTGGCCATCTCAGCTCTGTGTTTCACGACGCTGGTCGCGTGGGCCTCACCGGTCGTAGCCAGCCTCGCCCTGCCGACTCACATCGGGCGGTACGAGGGGATCGAAGCAGCCATGCATGAGGAAGAAGACAGTGTGCTTCACGTACTGCGAGAATTTGGCCCCGGTTGCAGCGTTGCTGCGCCTCAAGACATCGCACGTGAGGTCTTTTCGTTCACGGGATTCAGGCTCGTCTTGTGGACTGGCAACTGGTTCGGGCCTAATCGAGCGAGGATCAGATGGGCGGGCATCTACGAGCACATCGGATCAGAGCAGGAACGCATCGCAGACAACAAGACGTTGATCGAGGGAGAGGACCCTGCCGCATGGTCGGAGGCGGTGGACCGTTACGGGGTAGACGTCGTCGTCTCTCCGCGCAAGTACGAGAACGCACCAGCCTTCCGCGCTAGGGCAGCAGCCATCGCGGGGTACGAGGACCGGGATTATGCGGTGTTCAAGATCTCCGGGTGCGGGATATGAATGCGCTCCTAGTTCGGGAAGCGCCACCATTCGAAGTGCATGCCATCGGGACGGACCCAGGGCCCGCCCCAGGTGAAGCCGTGGCGTCGCATTATCCTCACGAGCCGAGGATCCTGGTGGGGTGTCCCTTCGAACGCGTTTGAGGAAGCATTGATGTCGACCGCTGCTCCCCAGGAATGATGCGAGAGCCGCCCAGCAGGATCGTCGCGAACTGCTCGGGCCGCGAAGCACCCCTCATAGTCGTGGATCAGGGATCCGAGGCCCTTCCGCTGCAGCTCCCGCATCGCACCCCGGAGCATCGGAACGATCTTGCGGTGGCATCGCACGGTCCCTAGGTAGGGCACCGACGCGTAGACGATGTGACCTTCGAGCCACTTCGGTGCGATGACGAGTGAGCCTGAGCCCCCCGGTCTCGCGGGGAACTCACCGAGAGCTTCCTTGTAGAGCAGCTGGGGCCGCACGGCATCTGCATAGCGCAAGAACGGCTTCACGCCATCGGAACGCAGTTGCAGTCGCAATCCTGATTCCGAGATGGCGAGGATCTTCCTGCGCACGTAACGCTTCTTGCCGTGGCGCGCCAAGTGGATCAAGACGAACCTGTTCGAACCACTCCACGATCTCGGTCGGCGACCCTTGAGGATGCCCTCGTAGCCTTGCGCCGCGCGATCGCTGATCACTCCCGCTACGCGCAGTAAG
>JAXDJQ010000055.1:0-9989 GCA_034667565.1 Actinomycetota bacterium | reverse complement strand
GTTCGACCAGCTCGCAGATGGCTACGCAACAGAAGGATTTACCCGCGTAATGGACGTGGCTCGCTTCGAGGGCACCGGTGTATATACGGGCCCTAGCCTCGAAGGTCTCCCGGTCGAAGACGATCAGAGGCGTTCCGAACTCTTCGGCAAGGGCAACCGAATCCATGCCCCCGAGCATGAGGTGGCCCTCTTCGGATGTGGAGGCGGTCAAAGGGAGAACGTCTTTCATGCCGCAAGCCTAAGGGGGCCGCGCTACATCCGTTCCGGTGCGGAGACCCCAAGTAGCGCGAGACCGTCGGCGATCACCCTTCGGGTTGCAACGCACAGCGCGAGACGTGCGGCGGTCAGCTCGGCGTCATCGGTGACAACCTTGCAATCCCGATAGAAGGAACTGAAGTCGGAGGCAAGCTCCTCGACGTAGCGAGTCATCCTCTGGGGCGCCCGCTGTGCAGCCGCTTCCGATATGACCTCCTCGAATACCGATAGCCGGCGCATCAGTTGATCCTCAGCCGGTTCGACCAAGCGCTCCAAGGGGGCAGTGGACGCGTCCGGGGTATGCCCTTCGCTCGCCCCTTTGGCGATGATCGAGCAGATACGCGCGTGTGCGTACTGGACGTAATAGACAGGGTTCTCGGGAGCCTGCTCCTTGACCGCGGCAACATCGAAGTCGAGTGGCGCGTCCATCGACCGGGTCAGAAACGTATAGCGAGCGGCATCCGCACCGACCTCTTCTACAAGGTCATCCAGGCGCACGATGACTCCGGCACGCTTCGACCCTTTGAGCGACTCGGCACCGCTCGACAACGACACGACCTGGATGATCGGGACCTCGACTCTTTCCGGATCGAACCCAAGCCCCTGAGCGGCAGCCTTCAAGCGGGCGATGGCTCCGTGATGATCCGCGCCCCATAGGTAGATCAAGCGATCGAACCCTCGCTCGAACTTGTTCATCAGGTAGGCCGCGTCGGCTGCCAGATAAGTGGGCTCGCCGGTAGCGCGCACCAGAACGCGATCCTTGTCATCACCGAACGTCGTGGTCCGCAACCACAGTGCACCGTCTCTTTCCTCGACTAGACCCTTCTCTTCAAGGATCTCGCGTGCGCGATCCAAGTCGCCCGCCTTATGAAGCGACTCTTCCGAGAACCACACGTCATGCGTGGTCCCGAATCGTTCGAGTGACGCTTTCATCTCCTCGAGCATCATCGCCAGCCCGCGCTTTCGGAACTCT
The DNA here is from genome assembly GCA_034667565.1 of Actinomycetota bacterium. Lineage (GTDB taxonomy): Bacteria > Actinomycetota > CADDZG01 > CADDZG01 > WHSQ01 > JAXDJJ01. The sequence goes on along the minus strand of JAXDJQ010000055.1, from coordinate 8,761 downwards.
TCATTACGCGCCTCCGGATCGGCGTCAACCAGGGACTCGCCGATCTCATCGGAAATCTCTTTCGCGATATCTCGGACGTAGTCGCCTTGATACCCGCCCTCGGGGACCTCGGCCTGGTGTCCGTGCAACTCCAAGTAGCGGGCCGCGATCGACTCTCCGAACAACCTCGCTTGCCGGCCGGCATCGTTGACGTAGAACTCGCGCGTGACTTCGTGACCGGCGGCATCAAGCAGGCTTGCGATCGCGTCTCCGACGGCAGCGTGCCGTCCACTTACGACGTTGATGGGGCCGGTGGGGTTGGCAGATACGAATTCGACGTTGATTTTCGTGCCCGTCGATCTTCCTCGTCCGAAAGGCTGCGACGGATCGGCCGCTTGACGGACCACATCGTGCAACCATGAATCGGCGAGTTTGAAGTTAAGGAACCCGGGACCTGCGACCTCGACCTGCTCGATCAACTCGGAGTCCGGCATGTGCTTCACGATCGCTTCAGCGATGGCCCGGGGGTTGCCACCGCCCTGCGCCAACGACAGCGCAACGTTCGTTGCCCAATCGCCGTGCTCCCGACGACGGGGACGCTCGAACGAAACCTCGGGGGATGACGTCGCAGTGATATCTCCCGCTGCTATCGCGCCTTCGAGAGCCGCGCCCACAAGCCCGGCGAGTTGGTCCGTGATCATCGTTCGGTCAGAGGAGTTGTGCTTCGACGACCTCGATCAGCTCCGAGGGGTCGAAAGGTTTCGTCAGGTAAGCCGCAACGCCGAACGACTGGCCCTTCTCGATGTCTCCTTGCTGCGCCTTCGCCGAAAGGAATATGACGGGGATCTCTTTGGTGGCATCCGCAGCCTTGAGCATCTCGCACGCCTGATATCCATCGAGCCGCGGCATCATGATGTCGAGGATGACGAGGTCTGGGTGCTCAGCGGTCGCCATGTCGACGGCTTCCTGGCCGTTGTTGGCGGTTAGGACCTCATAACCCTCGAGCTCCAGATTGACTTGGATCAACCGCAGGATGACCGGGTCGTCATCGGCGATGAGGATGCGCTTCTCTTCGGCCGACATATCGCGATGCTATCTTCCGCACCTTTCGTGGCGACGATTAGGGTGGGCCGGGCATCCAGCCCCCGTAGCTCAGGGGATAGAGCACTCGCCTCCGGAGCGAGGGGCGCAGGTTCGAATCCTGCCGGGGGCACACGAAAGGTCTCGCTAGGCCTTCCAGGTGTGGGTATTGATCACTTTCTTGTCACCGGAGCAGAGGCCAACGAACCTGCCTTCGATCGTCACCTTCCTGTCCTTATTCCACGCGGATTCGATCCACTCCAGCTGCTTGTCGCTGAGATCAAAGATCATGTCGACGCCGTGGGTATCGACGACTGCACCCTTCTCGAGCCTGAATACGTGCACATCTCGAGCGGGGGCCGTGACGGTCAATCTGCCAAGGGTCTCGCACGTCTGGTCGGCCTGGTTGTATCTCGCGTTGAAAAGAAAGTCCCCCCGGTTGCGGGTCATGCCGCGGCTGCTGAGCTTGTCGACGTCGAGTTTCGGAGGAAGGTCCTTGAACTTGTATACGTCTGACTCGTTCGTGTTCGTGACGAAAAGGTTGTTCTCACCGTCCATCGCTATCCCGTGAGGAGACCCGAGCGCGCCCTCTCCGGTATGGAAAGTCGACGCGTACTCATAGGTGAAGTAGCCCGTCGTGGTCTTCCGCCAGACAGAGACACGCATCGAGCCACTCTCGACCACGTAGACCGTGCCGTCGACGGGATCAACGGCAAGCTCGTCGGGGAAGCTGAGTTCTCCTTCGGCCGAACCGAACTTCCCGAAAGCGAAGATCGCGTTGTTGTTGGGCAATGCCGGGTCGAAGATCATGACGCGGTGGTTGTACTGGTCTGAAACGTAGACGGCGCAGCCCATGGCGGGTGATCCAAAGGCGATACCGGAAGGCACCTCGAACTGTCCTCCTCCGGATCCCTCGGTGCCCCACTTGTGATTGAACTGTCCATTGGCGGTGAACACCGAAACGCGATGATTGCGAGCTTCGGTCACGTACACATTTCCATTGCATGGATTGACCGCTATGCCGTTTGGAGTGAGGAGATCTCCATCCGCCGATCCTTCCTTACCCCACTTGAGGATGAAGTCGCCCCCGGTTGTGAACGCTTGGACGCGATGGTTGCCGGTATCGGCAACATAGATCGTGTCGTTCCCGAACGCGACCGCCTCCGGGTAGTAGAGCTGTCCGTCCTCCTGCCCTGGGGTGCCACCGATGATCCAGATCGGCTCGAGATTTGGTCCGAACTTGATGACACGATGATTGCTTGTGTCGGCGACGTAGATGTTGCCGATGTCGTCGGTCGCCAGGCCATACGGGTGATACATCTCGGTCTGGGCAGTCTCCTGCAGCATGCCGCGGTAGGACATCCCAGCGTTCGCAGGCGTCGCCGGCAGCAGCAACATCGACCCCAGGACCGCCGACGCGACAAGGAGCCGGGCGACAGATGATCTAGTGCGGCGAAGAGTTGCCGTTGGCATGAAGACACCTCGTTGACACGACCCAGCCCCAACGACTCCCACAGTCGACCCCGATGTGTTAGATGGCAATAGTCCAAACAGACCATCGCTCGAGTTTTCGGCGGAGGGCGCCTTGAGGGATTACATGTCTTACGAGCAGTTCGGGGTGAACTTCGTTCGCCATGCCATCACGGCGGAACGGATCCACGCCTCGATCACCGGTCTCACCGGAGCCGACATCGTGTCGGGGCCCAGCCCCGCGGGACCGGGCGGCATCGCAACCACCAAGTCGACGGGGCGGATCGGCGAAGTGAGGGTCGTTCCGGTACCCGGCGATCTGGTTGGTTTCCGCGCGGTGATGCCGATCGAGCTCGAGCTCGAGATCCGCCTAGGACCCGTTTCGAATCGCTACAAGGGCCTGGTGGAGGTTCCGCTGAGCCTCACCGCTCGAACGTCGCAGCCCTTGACGATCGTCGTGGAGGTGGAGCCCGTGAACGGGAGCGAGATCCAGGTCGACATCCGCCCCACCAACGTAGGTGCAGACCTGCTCCAACGGGTCGGGAACATCGACGCGGAAGTCAAGGCCGAGGTCGCTCGCATCGTCAACGAAAAGATGAGCACCGACGAGGCTCGTGCCGAGAGAGTGATCGACGTAGCTGCGTTGGTCGATGCCTCGCGGGACCAGCCCTAGCTATCGGAGGTTAGGAGCCCCAACCAGTTTCGCGACGAGGCCTTCGTAATCACCTTCACGAGGCCTTATCTCGTCGCAGCCTGGCTTGGCTGGGTCCTTCGACGGGATGCACCCATCAACGAACGCGCCGTAGGCGATGCCGTCGGGGCCTATCTCGACGTCGATGAAGTCATACGCCCAGTGACACCGGCCGGGACCACAGCGCGCCCTGATCAACGGGTCTTTCGGATCGTTGATCGTGCCTGAATAGAAGGTGGGATCTGCACTCAAGGCATCGGCGCTGACCGTCAGGTATGCGTTCCAGGTGACCGGGGCGTAATCCTTCGCATCACATTCCATCTTGCACTTCTGGAAGGGCGAGTTCGCGGACCCGTAATAGACGATCGCGACCTTGCCTACTCCCTTGACGTCGATCTGGGGGATGTTCGTTTCCTTCATCCCCGGCACCGACGCGACGACAGGCTTGCTCCACTTCTTCCCGCCGTCCTTCGACACGGAGAGATAGAGGAGGCGGTCCTTCGCCCCGACCCACGTGTAATAGATGTTTCCCTTGGCGTCGACCGCCACGCTGGGGTGGCCCGTGCCGGTTTCAGGTTGGCTCGTGCTGCGGATGTCTGAGACCTTGACGTTCGTCCACGTGAGGCCTTCGTCCTTGCTGATCGAGAGGAACGGCTCACCGCAGTACTCACGCGGGAGATAGAGCGTCCCGTCCTCGCCGACCGCACCATGCCCATGCAGACCACCACAGAACCCGTCGACACCGTAGAAACCGGTCTCGTCGCTTCCGGGCTTGTAGCCGGTGAACGCCGGAGCACCGGTGTTGACGAACGTGATGCCACCGTCGAGCGATTTTGCGCACGACGAGGAACCGACGTCGTTCCAGCAGTAATAGAGGACGTTCGGGTAACCGACGGTCGTGCTCGAAACGGGTGGTCCGGAGAAGAGGGTCTGGTGGTCATTCACCGGACGGCTGCACGACAACGGGTTCGTTGTCCAGGTCTTGCCCTCGTCATCGCTGAAGGACAGGTACGAGCACGCCAGCGTCAGGTCGATCGTGTAGATCCTGGCGCTGTCGCCGTCGAGCCGATCGTCGACGAAGATGTACGGGTCGAGTGACACGGGGTGCTCGTCGGCTCCGAGAACGCGCGGGTTGACGTTCTCCCACGTAGCCCCACCGTCGCTCGACTTGAGGATGTCGGTCATCGGAGCTCCCACCGCCCGGTCGGCAGCGTCGGCGTTCGGGTTATCGAAGTCGCCGGCCGCGAAGAAGATGTCGCCCCCGGGGCTGATGCCCAGGGTGGGCTCGAGAGCGTGATCGCCGATCGAATAAGTCAGGACCTTGGGAGCGTTGCCCGCAACCTGCTTGCCGTCACGGTGAACGAGAGTCGGTCCAGTGGGCCGGGCAGTGCTCTTGGCGTCGGCCCCCAACGAACCGAGGACCGCTAGAACGGTTAGGGCGGCGACCAGAACGGATGTCTTTTTGAGTATCACGAGGTCCCCCTGTGGCACGTTTTGTCCGGTTTCCGATACCTAGGACTTCGGCGCCGAGCGCCGGTTCCCTCCCCCGCCTGAAAATCGGACATTTGCCCCCAAAAGTCCCACAAAAAGTTGCGGAAAAAAAGGAGGAGATTGCCCCTTTTGGGTTGAATCGCTTGGATGCCCCGGCACTTTCGCGGACCGGGACTGATTTCAAGGAGGGTGAATTGGCTTCTAGCCTCACTCGCAGAATCCCCACAGTTCTTGGGGCATTGCTTTTGGCAGCGATCCTGTTCACGGCCTACACGGCCCAACCATCGGACGCGGCCGGTATCCCGGCAAATAAGGTCGCAGCGTCCGGGTCTTCCGTAGAACAGGTGAACGCGGACAGCGACACCCTGCTCCTCAGCGAGACGGTCAAGATCAACAACCCGACGGACCTGATCCTGGGCGTGACCGCAGAATGCGCGATCGTCACTCAGGTTACGAACGGCGCCAACGGCACAACCCAGCGCGCGTTCGGTGAAGTGAAGATCTACGTCACGATCGACGGCGTTCCCGTACCCGTCGCCGAGGATGACGCCGACGAGGGCAAGGTTGTCTTCTGCAACCGGGCGCAGGAGCAGCAGTGGACCGACTCATCGGCCCCCGTGGTCGGTAACGATGACTCCGGCGACCAGCTGCGCCAATACCTCTCCTCGCGGAACGCCAACGGCTTCAACTGGATGGCGCTGAACGTCGGCACGGAGTACCCGGGCACGCCCGCAGGCTCCAACATCCACGAGATCGAGGTGTGGGCAGAATGGACCGTCAACGCGACCGCGCAAGGACTTGCCACGGCAGCCGTTGGCAACCGCACCCTCATCCTTGAGCCGGTGAAGGCCGCTCACTACGAGGTCGTCACCGACCTAGGCTAGGACCACCGCTTCACGTACGACGAGACACCCGAAGGGGGTCGGGAAACCGGCCCCCTTCTTCTATTCCAGGGTTTGGGCCCAGCCGTCTACTACGGCGCCTTCGTTGCCTTCGTTCGACACGAACGGCAGACCTTTCGAGGCCCACAGGGTCATCCCGCCTTCTAGGTTCTTCGCTTCGAATCCGCGTTCGCATAGGAAGTCGGCGGCTAGCGCGCTGCGCTGCCCTATCTGACAAGCGACGATGACCGGGCGCTCCCGATCCAACCTGTCGAAGTGGCCCGGGAGATGGCGCAACGGGATGTGAAGCGCGCCCTCGATATGACCAGCGTCGTATTCGTAGAACTCGCGCACGTCGAGGAACTGGACGGAGTCCTTTGCGGCCCAGGCCTCATCGGGAAGCACGTCACTACCTCCTTCGGATGTCGATCAGTCGAGCATTCTGCAGCGAGAACTGGACCACGACATTAGTTCCATCGATCCTGACCGACCGGTACTCGATGCCTCCGCCCAGACTGGGAAGGTCGACATGGAAGGTTCGGTTGATCGAATCGAAGCTAAGAACGAGTTGCTCGTCCTCGATCCCCAGGTAAGCCTGCGTCTCGACGGGGCCCACCTGCGCCCGCACGAGTCCGGAGTCCAGCTCGATCGAAACGGCTGCATCCAGGGCGTCGAACAGCTTCGTCACGGCCTCGGCGCGTAGTGATCCTCGACCACGGCCATCTCGGATCGCGATGGAGCCGACCTCGCCGTCCATCACCTCCGACAGCGAGAAGCGCACGTCCTGGAGGGTCATCTGCACATCGCTGAACCGGAGCCGGCCGCGCTTGAGCGATGTGCTGGTCACCTCAACGGCCGGGATGGTTCCTTTCAGGAGATGTAGGGCGAATGGGAATCCCGAGAGCTCGACGTTTGTCTCCCCGGAAGGGTCGAACGAGCTCTCCAGTTCCGCCGCGATCCGCGACTCGGCGACCCCCTTCAGAAAGAAGTCGCCTGCGACGAGCACGCCGAACACGATCGCAAGGACGATCAGCTTGCGCATCTAGGAACCTCGCTCTACGTGTTGAAGCAGGTTCAAGCTGATCCAAGCAGGATGCTCAAACGTCTCCCATGGCAAAGCTCGTGTCCGTCGCGGATATGGGCGGGACGAGACCCCGAGTCGCCAGGCGTGCCGCCATCTTGGCCGTTGCATCACGCCCTTGCTGCGCTGCCCATGCACCTTGCGCACACAGCCGCGCGCATGCGTAGGTCAGGCCAAGGCCCATCGCGAAGGGACGAGCATGCAGTTGGGCTCGCTCTTCGTCGTCCATCTGGCTCCACCGGTCGCGCAACTCCCCCACCGCCTGCTTCACGGCAGACACGGGTTCGGCGACGCTCTGCGCTTCTCCGAGGGAGCCGATGGTCTGTTCGATGTCGTCGAGGAGCGCGTCGACCGAGCCCGACCTCACCGCGGCCCTCAAGAGATCGAGTGACAACACGTTGGTCGTGCCTTCCCAGATCGGTTGCACATGGGTGTTCCTGACCAGGGCGGGCATCATCGAGTCCTCGCAGTAACCGACACCGCCGATCGCTTCCATGGCTTCGGCAGCACCCGCAACCGCCAGGCGGGCGCCGAGCAACTTCGTTATGGGTGTCAGCCCTCTCAGCAAGGCGTGGTCTTCGTCGGATGCGGTACCGGCCTCGACCCGCCCGATCAGCTCACAGCAGCGCAGCACCAAGGAGATAACGATGGCCTGGTCCACGGTCAGGTCGGCGAGGGTGGCGCGGTGTGCCGGCCACATGTGGAGAGGTTTGCCGAACACTTCGCGGACATTCGCGTAGGCACGGGCGTAGGCGATACCTCGTGAGAGTGACGCGATGGAACCGATCGCATTGTGGATGCGGGTGATGTTGAGCATCGTCGAGATCTTGCGCACACCGGCACCTTCCAGGGGGTCTCCAACCGGATGAGCGATCGCGCCTTGCAGTTCGAGCTCCGCAGTCGGCAGGGACCGCGTCCCCAGCTTGTCTTTCAGGCGCCGCACGAAGATGGCGTTGCTGGTGCCGTCGTCGAGCGCGCGATGGATCCGGAACAGAGCTAGTCCCCGCGAGCCCTCGGGTGCTCCCTCTGGCCGGGCCAAGGTCAACGCCATCTCCGAGGTAGTCGCGCTGGTGAACCACTTCGTTCCGTGGAGACGCCACTGCTCTCCGTCTCGGCGAGCCACCGTTTCGGTGCGAGAGACATCGGAACCACCGATGGTCTCGGTCATCCACTGGCCGCTCGTCCACGCCTCGTCCGCATCGCGCGTGATCAGTCTCTGGGCGATCTGCCGATCCTCATCGGAACCGTGATCGAGCAATGTCCGTGCGGCTGCGTCGGTCATGGCGACGGGACACGAATACATGCCCGATGATGGATGCCACATCGAGATGACTGCGGCCCACACGATCCGAGCTTTCTCTCCGAATGGCTCGGACTCGTATGGGAGGGCCGTTACTCCGAGCTCGACGCCGAGACGGCCCAAGGCCACATAGGCGTGGGAAACCTGGATCTCGTCGATGCGCTCGCCGTAGACCGAGTATGGGATGTGGACCGGAGGCTCCCGCTCCGCGCGCTTCGCTAAGGCGAGCGTCTGGGGGGCCGTTGCGATCCGACCCATCTCACGGAACTGAGGGACCGCCTCGCTGAAGAGCTCGGGCCCCAGGTGGAACGCGATGGACTCACGGAGCAAGGGATCGGATGACCATGCATCCGGCAGCTGGGGCGGGGTTTGCAGGAAGCCGCTCACATCCGTGAGCTTATTCTTTCGCCCATGTCCTCCCCCGCCATCGAAGTCAAAGGCCTGCGCAAGTCGTACGGGGACTTCGAGGCCGTTCGTGGGGTGGATCTCACCGTGCAGGTTGGTGAGGTCTTCGCGCTGCTCGGACCCAACGGTGCCGGCAAGACCACGACGGTCGAGATCATGGAGGGTCACCGTCAGAGGACCGCCGGTGACGTGTCGGTGCTCGGATTCGACCCGGGCAAGCGAGAGCGGGGGCTTAAGGAGAAGATCGGGATCGTCCTGCAGGAGACGGGGGTCAATCGATTCCTGACGGTCGCCGAGGTGATCGAGCAGTTCCGTGGCTACTACCCCCACCCCCGGCCGCTCGACGAGGTGATCGATGTCGTTGAGCTCACCGAGAAGAGAGA
>JAXDJQ010000054.1:0-3521 GCA_034667565.1 Actinomycetota bacterium | reverse complement strand
CTCCTTCGAGGACCCTTCCGCGCGGACTGAGAACGTTCGCCGTCGGGTGAAGCATCCTCACGAGCGGGAGCAGGTCGTTCTCGTCTCCTCCGGTTCCATGCAGTGCCAGCACTGTGAGCGCGTCGGTGCCTGGCTCGAACCGGTGGATGAATCCCAGATCGGTGCTCACAGAACGCCACGATATGGCGCGGCGTTGGCTTCTCGCGCCCATACGTACCGCCGCGCCGAGATGATCGCGCTTGTCGTTAGTTGGAGGACGCCGTAGGCGAGGATCGCTCGGTCCCCGGCTGCGAGCGCGTATAGCAACCACACCGCACCGTCGATCATCGAGAACAGCCACGTCGCCGGTGACAGACCGCGCAGATCCGGCTCCCGGAACGTCGTGAGCACTTGCGGAAGGTTCCCCACTAGGACACTGCCCGCAAGGACGACGCCGAAGGCGTCTGTTCCGCCGGCGAGGATCGAACCCAATAGGACGAGGTACCAGATCGGCGCGGTCTTGAGTTCGTCTAGGTTCCGACCGAGTCTCAACCCAAGAGAAGTTATCGCCGCGAACACGATCGCCGACGAGAGCGTAGCGGTCGCGACCGGCCACTGACCGGTCAACAAGCCGTAGGACGCCCAGCCGAAACTGATGACGCTGCTGGTTGCGGTGGTGTCGATCGAGATGCCGTGGGGATCTTGAGATCTCATCAAGCGAACCAACTGCGGAACGGCTCGGACCAACCCAACGATCGTTCCTATGCCCCCTAAGACCGTCGTCGCGTCCACTCATCCAACATAAGAGCGGATCCACCCCCCACGACCCATGGAAGGGTAGGAGCATGAAGATCACTGCGGGTCAGGCCATCGGTCGCGGTCTGAAGAAGCGGTGCCCCAACTGCGGCCGGGGGAAGGTCTTCAGCTCCTTCTTCCGACTTAACGAGAGGTGCTCGGTCTGTGGGTTCCGTTTCGAGAGGGAACCGGGCTACTGGACCGGTGCCATCGCTATGAACATCGCCTTCGTCGAGCTCTGGGTCGCGATCCTCATTCTGGCAACCATCATCATCACGCAACCGGACGTGCCGTGGACATTCGTATGGGTTTTCGGACTCGCCACGAACGCGATCATCCCGTTCTTGTTGCTCCCATATTCACGCACGTTGTGGATGGGCCTCCACCTCTATTTCGACCCCAAGCAGAGTCGCGACGACCTGCCCGAGTGAGCTAGTTAGGGAGTGCGTCCCAGGTAGGCGAGCGCCCGGTCGGAAGATGATGCGTCCTCTCCCACCTCGACCGGAGGTGCGAACGACTTCCCGCGCGGCATCTGACCCTTCGGTTCCATCATGGAACTGGTCATGCCGTAAACGGCCTCAGCGATGTCATCGTCGATCGTGGCTTCCTGGCCGGTGCCTTTGGCCAGATCCCATCCATGGACCGCGGCGTCGGCGATCGCGAGACCGATGCAGGCGGCGTAGGGGCTGTCCCCCCACGACATCGTGAACTGCTTCTCTTGGGCGTCCGGTTCCCTGAAGACCTTCAAGGCATCGTCGGTTGCACTCTCGAAGGCGGCAACGTAGTCGCCCGACGTGTTGTCGCTCAGCGAGTTGAAGTCGAGCTTCTCTCCTCGACCTCCGGCCGCGAACGCTTTGGCGCCGTTGATCAGATGATTAAGTACGTCGCGCACCTGCCAGTCGGTGCATGGGGTGGGATCGTCCAACTGGTCGCGCCCGACGCCACCGACCACTTTGCGCGTCCTGTCGAGGGCCCGTTCGTACATCGCCGCGTCCAAGAGAACCCTCCTTCATCGGTCTGTAGACCGTCTCGCTCGAGACTACGTCGAGGCGGGGGTCAGGCGCGAGCCGCGGTCTTCTCGTACTGCCGGATCGACAACGGTATGAAGACAGCGAGGATGATGCCGATCCAGATGAGTGTGTAGAAGACCGGATTCTGAAGAGACCAGACATCCGGTGGTGGAGCACCGGTATTACCGAAGGCCTCACGCGCTGCCTGGGCAACCGACGACACCGGGTTCCATTCGGCAAAAGTCTTCAACGGGCCCGGCAAACGGCCGATCTCCACGAAGGTATTGGCGACGAAAGTCATCGGGAAGATGAACATGAACGACGCGTTCTGAACCACCTCGACGCTCGGCACCTTCAGGCCTACCCACGCCATAACCCAAGAGATCGCGTATGCGAACAGAAGTAGGAGAAGGAAGCCTGTGGCGGCGCTGAGGGGCGATGTGCTGATGCGCCATCCAACGATCAAGCCCGTGATGGACATCACGAGGATGGATATCGAGTTGTAGAGGATGTCACTACCAGTCCGGCCGAACAACACGGCCGAGCGCGCCATGGGCAACGACCTGAATCTGTCGACGATGCCCTTCGTCATGTCCTCGGCCATACCCGCGCCGGTCCCGGTCGCGCCGAAGATGACGGTCTGGGCGAAGACTCCGGCGATCAGGTACTCCCGGTAGCTCGTTCCTCCCTCGATCGGGATCGAGCTGCCGAACACATAACCGAATAGCAGCACGAACATGATCGGGGACATCGTCGTCCAGATGAGCAATTCCGGAAGCCGCTTGATCTTGATCAGGTTGCGCTTGGCGATGACTGCTCCGTCTGAGACTGCGAGCGCAATTGCACTCATCGAGCTACCTCCTTCTCGCGCACATCAACTTCCTCGGAGGCGGCGGCAGCCTCCGCTTCTTCGGTCGCGTGCCCGGTCAATGAAAGGAACACGTCGTCAAGGGTCGGGCGGCGAAGCCCGATGTCGGCGACGGAAACGTTCTTCTCGGCGAGCCTCTTGAGAACCTGGCCCAGGATGTCGGCGCCGCCGGTCACGGCCGCCGTCAACTTGCGGGTCTGGGCATCGGCCACGATGTCGCCCACCGAGAGATCTTCGAGAACGGCGCGAGCCGTCGCGGTGTCGGCGGCGTCGGAAACGATCAGCTCGACCCGCTCACCACCGATCTGAAGCTTGAGCTCGTCGGCGGTGCCGTGCGCGATCTTCTTGCCCCTGTCGATGACGACGATGTCGTCGCAAAGCCGATCGGCTTCCTCCATGTATTGCGTCGTCAGCAAGACGGTCGCCCCCTCGCGCACCAAGGTCTGGACCGTTTCCCACATCTGGGAACGGCTGCGAGGATCGAGACCGGTGGTCGGCTCGTCGAGGAAGACGACATCGGGTCGCGCGACGAGGGCCGCGGCCAGGTCGAGCCGGCGGCGCATGCCGCCTGAGTAGGTCTTCGTAGGTCTGTCACCAGCCTCGTCCAGATCGAACTGGTCGAGCAGCTCGCGAGCACGTTCCCGGGACGGTTGCTTGCCGAGGTGGTAAAGGCGCCCGACCATCTCGAGGTTCTCGTAACCTGTTAGATGCTCGTCAACCGCGGCTGTCTGACCGGACAGCCCGATCCGCTCCCGCACCTTCTCGGGTGCGGTTCGAACATCGAGCCCGGCCACCTCGACCTCCCCTTCGTCCGGTGCAAGAAGGGTCGCGAGGATGCGGACAGCAGTCGTCTTCCCGGCGCCATTCGG
>JAXDJQ010000053.1:0-5768 GCA_034667565.1 Actinomycetota bacterium | reverse complement strand
AACAGAAAGTCTGCCTTGACCCTGATCCGTGACAACGCCCAGTTGATAGCGCCGCCGTAGCCAAGTGGACGGGGCGTTCTGAGGTAAGCCCATCGTTTCCTACGCAGGTGACGCTTCGCCACCCGCTTGAGGGCGGACATCCCGGGCTCGATCGGCGACGCGTCGTCCACAACGAGCACGTCCAGTTGGTCGTAGCGCTGCGTGGCCAGACCTACCAAGGCGTCGGTCAGCCAACGCCTTCCGGCGTGGGTGACGATGATCGCGAGGATCCGCGGATGCTCGTCCACCTCCGAGGATGCCTCCTCGGGGCGCGTCGTTTCTGGGGCGGTTGTGGCCATAGGTCGGGGGTGTTTGTTGTTGTCGGGCGGCCCAGCTCAGGCTGGGACGGTGTCATACAAGGTGGTCCTCCGCCTCGGTACGCGGCCGATGGAGCGTATCAAGCGCTCCATCGATGTGGCATCCAGCTCCTGGCCGTGGCTGGCACCGGCCGCCCGGGAGATGTTCTCGTTCATCAGCGTGCCGCCCAGGTCGTTGGCCCCTACCTGGAGGGCGAGCTTGGCTCCCTCGACGCCCATCTTGACCCAGGACACCTGGATGTTGGGGATGAAGGGATGGAGAGCGATACGGGAGACGGCATGCATCTTCAGAGTCTCTTCGAAGGTGGGTCCGCGGCGGGCCTTCCCCTTCAGGTAGATGGGAGCGGCCATATGGACGAACGGCAGTGGCACGAACTCGAACAGTCCCCCCTTCGCATCCGATATGTCGCGATGGAGATCACGCACCACGGTCAGGTGTCGGGCCCAGTGACGCGGCCCCTCGACCGTCCCGAACATGATGGTCGCGTTGGAGCGCAGACCTATCGAATGTGCGATGCGGTGCACCTCGCACCATTCAGCCGTGTTGATCTTGTCGGGACAGATCAGGGCTCGGATCTCATCGTCGAGGATCTCGGCCGCGGTCCCGGGCAAGGTCGCGAGCCCGGCAGCGCGCAGGCTCGTGAGGAATTCCTCGACCGTGAGGCCACTCGCCTTGGCACCCTGGAAGACCTCGAGAGCGGTGAACGCGTGAACGTGCATCCCAGGGATCGCTTCCTTAACAGCCTGGAGGTAGGCAACATAGTTGTCACCCGTGAACGAGTGATGGATGCCACCTTGCATGCAAACCTCGGTAGCACCGGCCCCCCATGCTTCCCTTGCGCGCTCGGCGACTTCCTCCGGGGTCAGCAGATAGGGCGTGCCTCGGAGATTCAAAGACTTGGGACCCTTCGAGAAGGCGCAGAACCCGCAACGGAAATAGCACATGTTCGTGTAATTGATATTGCGATTGACGACATAGGTGACCTCATCACCGACGGTGTCTCGACGCAGGGCGTCTGCGACCTCGAACAAGCGCTCGGTCTCCGCCCCAACCGCGGTGAATAACAAGGCGACTGCGTCTTCCTCCAACATTTCTCCCGCTACAGCGCGATCGAGAGCAGACATCACGGTCGAACGCGTCACACGCCCGGGAACGCGCCAGGCTCCCGCCCGAGCGGCTTCGAGGGTTATGACCGCTGACGACGGTGGTGGAGTGTCGGCTCCGGAGTACCAGACCTCGTCTGGGCGCCGGTACCCCTCACCATCGATCGCATCCAGTACTGCACCACGGAGCGCCGGGTCGATCCATTCTTCCAATGCTCGGGGGGTGCCGCAGTAAGCCGGATAGGCGGCTAGACGCTCGCGCAGGACGAAGCCGTTACCTTCCGTTAGCGCGCGCAGCTCGTCGATCTTCGGCCATGGACGCTCGGGGTTGACGTGATCGGGGGTCACCGGTGAAACACCGCCCCAATCGTTGAGCCCACTGGCCAGGTAGCTCGCGTATTCGTGCGGGGTCAGGTTCGGGGGGGCCTGGACCGCGATGTCCGGTGGCAAGATCAGGCGAGCCAGAGCGATCGCGAGACGCATGTCATCGACGGTCGGTTCGGGGTGCATCGCCATCAACGTGTCTGGTTTGGCGCGGAAGTTCTGCACGATCACTTCTTGGATGTGGCCATGGCGTTCGTGGGAGTCGCGTATCGCAAGCAATGCATCGATGCGCTCCTCGTAGGTCTCACCGATCCCGATGAGGATCCCCGTCGTGAACGGAACCCGAGCCTTACCGGCGGCATCCAGGGTCTCCAGTCGCACCTGGGGGCGCTTGTCCGGTGCACCGAAGTGCGCCATGCCACGCCCGAGCAGACGCGTGGACAACGTCTCCAGCATGGTCCCCTGGCTGATGGTTACGGGACGAAGCATCAGCGCCTCGTCGTAGGTCAGGGCGCCGGGGTTCGCGTGGGGAAGAAGCGAGGTGTGATCCAGCACCGCCCGACACGCCGCCACGAGGTACTCGATCGTCGAAGCGAATCCCATCTCATCTAGCTGGGCTCGCGCCTCGGGCCACTTCCGCTCGGGTTTGTCTCCGAGGGTGAAAAGAGCTTCCTTGCATCCTGCCTCGGCACCGGCATGGGCTATCGAGAGGACCTCATCGATCGTCAGGAAGGGCGCCTCGCCGGGACGGGGTGGGTGGGCGAAAGTGCAATATCCGCATGAATCCCTGCATAGCTTGGTGAGAGGGATGAACACCTTTCGTGAGAACGTGACGCGGGGTCCGGTCGTTTCATCCCGCAGGTGGCAGGCGGAAGCGATCACCTGCGATGGCTCGTTCGCAGCAAGATCCGCGAGCTCGCGTATCTCAACCTCGGCGAGACGCTCGCCCGACGACGCGCGCGCCGCCAGCTCTGCAAGGCGATCCATCACGGCAGTGTATTAGCCACACTTACACTGCTCGTCCCATGAATGTAACGGCACTTGCAGGAGGCGTGGGGGGAGCGAAGCTCCTCGTCGGGCTCCAGCGCGTTCTGGACGACAAGGTGACGGCGATCGTCAACACGGGTGACGACGCCACTATCTACGGGGTTCACGTTGCACCGGACCTAGACATAGTGACCTACTGGCTGGCAGGGATCGCCGATCGCGCGCGTGGTTGGGGTGTCGAAGGCGACACATTCTCCGTTGTCGAACGATTGCGCGACCTAGGTCGCGAGACGTGGTTCTCGCTAGGCGATGCCGATCTCGCGACCTGTCTGCATCGAACCGAGCGCATGCGTGCAGGTGCAACCCTGACCGAAGTAACCAACGAGATCCGCACCACCTTGGGCGTAGTCACTTCGATCATGCCGATGACCGACGACCCGGTGGCGACGCGCATCGCGACGGCAGACGGACGGACCTTGGAGTTCCAGGAGTACTTCGTCAAGGAAAGATGTGAGCCCGAGGTGCGAGAGGTCCGCTTCGCCGGGATCACCGACGCCGCTCCGGGCCCACGCGTTCTCGGTGCCATCGAGCGGGCGGATCGTGTCGTGCTGTGCCCTTCCAATCCGTTGCTCTCGATCGCTCCCATCCTCGCCCTCCCAGGCGTTAGGGATGCACTCCGAGCCCACGCAGATGTGGTTGCCGTCAGCCCGATAGTCGCGGGGCGTGCGCTCAAGGGACCCGCCGGGCGCATCCTCGAAAGCACGGGCCACGGTTCGAGTGCCAGCGCTGTCGCACAGATGTACGCGGACTTCGTGACTACCTTCGTTGTTGACAGTTCGGATCCCGAGGAGGCAGAGAAGGTGGACGCGTCGGGGATCGGAACGCTGGTGATCGACACGGTGATGCACGACCTCGATGCATCCGAACGCGTCGCGAGCATGATCGTCGATAGTTGAACCCGGTAAGCATCTCCCCCGTCCCGGGGATCCCCGAGGTAGAGCGCGGCGACGACATCGCGGAACTAGCTATCGGTGCGGGTGCGGACCTCCAGGAAGGAGATGTTCTGGTCGTAACCCAGAAGGTCGTCTCCAAGGCCGAAGGCCGCGTGGTTGACGCAACCCAGAAACGCGACGCGATTGCGGCCGAATCCATGAGGGTGTTGCGGAGATCCGGCGAGATGACGATCTCGGAGACTCGACATGGATTCGTTTGTGCGAACGCGGGTGTCGACTCATCAAATATCGAAGGCGATCGCGTCGTGTTGCTACCGATCGATCCCGACGCTTCTGCTCGCCGGATCCGTTCGCGCGTCCAGCACCTCGCCGGGGTCGATGTGGCAGTGATCATCACGGACACGTTCGGCAGAGCATGGCGCGTCGGGCAGACCGACGTCGCCATCGGCGTAGCCGGCCTGAGTCCGTTCACGGACTATCGGGGATCGACCGATTCCCAGGGCCGCGACCTGGTGGCAACCCGCATCTGTGTAGCCGACGAGATAGCCGGCGCGGCCGAGTTGGTGATGGGGAAGGCGACCGGGATATGTGTCGCCATCGTCCGAGGGGTCGCATGGGAGCCCACCCGCGCAGCAGCTACCGAGATAGCGCGCTCTCCGAGCGACGACCTCTTCCGCTAGATGGGCCCCTCCGTCAGGCCAGACCTCCTCTAGACCTGCTTGCGGTCGGGATCGAAGGGAACCCCCCAGCGGTCCTCATGGACAACCTGGTCCAGCGGTTTCCACCCTCTGTCGAGGGACCGCGACCTCCGGTCGGGAGCGGGGTGGCCAACGGTTACAACGCCGATCGGCATCACTTCCGCGGGGAGCTCGAGCACCGACCTCAAGCCCTGCAGCCTGTGAACCCCGAAGAATCCGGCAGCAAGACCTTCGTCAACGACCGCAAGCAGCAACAACATCAGCGCGGCCCCCGCGTCGACCCACCAATATGGGACCGGCCAGTCCATCTCGTCCTCGCCCGGAGATCTCTTGTCGGGCTCGGCATAGCGTTCGTGATACGCCGCCTCGGAGATACACACCGCGATATGAACCGGTGCGGACGAGATCCATGGATCCATCCCTTGAGCAACGTAAACGTGCTCGTCGGCGACCTCCGCCAACCGGGCCCGCTTAGAGGGTTCCGTGATGACCACGAAGGATTGACCTTGGGTGAATCCTGCGCTGGGGGCTCGCCTCGCCGCCTCCACGATCCTCCCGACCGCTGCGAGGTCGACCGGTTCGTCCCGGTAGTTCCGGACCATTCGTCTCCGCGCCAGCACCTCCGAGAATTCCATCGTTCCTGTTCCTCCTTCGATGGCTTCGCATTCGTCCAGAATTGCAGCCTAGGCAGCCCTGATACCCTCTGCCGCCGTGAGTAAGAAGCTAGAAGAGAAGCAACGCAGGCGCGAGGCCGAGCAGCGCAAGAAAGACGCTCTGCGCAAGGCCCACCGTCGCCGCAACCTGATCACGACCGCCGTAGCCGTCCTCGTCGCGGGGGCTGTCATCGCCGCGATCGTGGTGCAGCGCGAAGACAAGAAGGCAAAGCTCGACAACTACGGCGTTACTGCCGACGAGGCGAACTGTGGCGAGGTCGAGGAACAAGACATCCAGGGGGCGGAGCACATCGAGACCGGCTCGGCTCACGATCCTTACACGTCGAATCCACCGACATCCGGCCCGCACTACAACGAGCCGGGTCTGGGCCCGGTGCAGACCGGATTCTACGAAGATGCCGCAGAAGCACCGCCGGAGGGAGTCGTGCACAACCTCGAGCACGGACAGATCGTCTTCTATTACAACCCCGACGCGCCGGCCGAAGTGATCCAAGACCTGAAGACGGCGGTCGAGGCCGCGCCCATCGCGTCGGTTGCTACCCCGTGGCCGGATATCGAGGGCGATGCGAACTTCGTGATGACCGCATGGGGCACCTCACAGTCTTGCGAGCAGGTTTCTCAAGAGGTCGTCGAGAGCTTCCGGAAGAAGTTCCAGGGCATCGCGGGTCCCGA
>JAXDJQ010000052.1:0-5483 GCA_034667565.1 Actinomycetota bacterium | reverse complement strand
CTTCGAGCAGATCCTGGAACTCCTTGCGGCGGCCGTGGCGCTTCACGATCTTCATCGCGTTGCGATTGGACCGGACCTCGGCATCCTTGATACGCCGGCCGACGATCTCACGCTCGAGATCGCGGCGGATGACCTCGACCTCAACTAGCGCGGGCATCGTCTGCCTCCTCTAGCTTGTCGAGTGCTTCCCTGGCAGCTTGCTGTTCTGCCTCTTTCTTGCTGCGGCCGGTACCGGCTCCAAGCGAGTCCCCACCCACG
Organism: Actinomycetota bacterium; assembly: GCA_034667565.1. Taxonomy (GTDB): domain Bacteria; phylum Actinomycetota; class CADDZG01; order CADDZG01; family WHSQ01; genus JAXDJJ01. The sequence continues at coordinate 5,225 of JAXDJQ010000052.1, read as the reverse complement.
AACACGTGCGCGGTAAATCGCTTGTCGTGATCGGGGCCAGAGGAAGCCACGCGATAGGTCGGGACCTCTCCATGGAGCTTCACTGCAGCTTCCTGCAACGCAGTTTTCGCGTCGAATGTCATGCCGCCGGCAACGACCTCATCCAAGGCCTTGTCGAAGAGCGGTCGAAGCACGGTTGCCACCTGCTCGATGCCCCGATCGAGATAGACGGCGCCGATGACGGCTTCGAAGGAGTCGGCAAGCAGAGACGCTTTGTCCCGACCACCGGATCCCTCTTCGCCCTTACCGAGCTTCAGGTGCTCACCCAGACCGACGGAACGAGCGATCTGAGCGAGGGCAACGGTGTTGACGACGGATGCGCGCAGCCGCGCGAGGTCGCCCTCCGGAAGGTCCGGGAACTTGTTGTAGATCAGATCGGTAACGACTGCCCCAAGGATGGCGTCACCCAGGAACTCGAGGCGCTCGTTGTGCTCGATCGCTTCCGGCTGCTCGAAAGCGAAGCTGCGATGCGTGAGAGCGAGTTCGTAGAGCGGACCCAGCTCGGCAGGAACGCCGAGGATTTCCAGAGAGGTCAGTGTGGCGCTACTCAGTCTCGACTGCCTGGCGGCCGGCGTAGTAACCGCAGTTGCCACAGACCCGGTGAGGCATCTTGGGCTGACGGCACTGCGGGCACGTCGCGAAGGTCGGTGCAGACACGCGCCAGTGGGCGCGCCTCGACCTCATCTTGGATCCTGTCTTGCGTCGCTTGGGTACTGCCATCGTTCCTCCTAGTTCTCCAACCGCTCACGCAGCTCGGACAACGCTGCCCACCTGGGGTCCGTCTCGTCCTCGTGACAACCGCAGGGACCTAGGTCCCGACGCTTGCCGCACGTGGGACAGAGCCCCTCGCATGCTTCTTCGCACAACGGGTTCAGCGGCAGCGCGAGCGTCACCGCGTCTCTCAACATCGGTTCGAGGTCCACCTCGGACCCCGCCACCAGGTAGAAGTCGTCGTCTTCCCGCTGGTGGTCGGCGGTCACGAACATCTCGCAGACCTCGACCTCCGTCCGGCCCGAGATCTGTTTGAGACACCGGGAGCATTCGAGGGCCGTATCGGCCTCCACGCGCCCGGTCACCAGGATCCCCTCGACGACGCTCTCTGCCCTGAGGTCACCACGGACCTCGGGGGGATCAAGGCGAGCTAACGCCGTTGCCACTCCCTCGAGCTCCGAAGCCACCCGGACATCCCGGTATTCACCTGGCCGTCCGAGTATCTCGGCGACAGAAACCTTCAGATCGCCCACGACGAACAGCCTCCGAACACCAAACGAGATGGATTCCCGGCACGGCTCAAACAAACATCGTGCCTTCGGAGCAAGGATACCAGAAAGGGGCTATTTCCCAGCTTTTGCCAGGGCTAGCGAGCTGGTTCGGAGAGCTCCTGGTCGTAAGACTCAGCGTCGAAGACCGGCTGGGGACCGGATGGATGAGGCATGCCGGCGTCGACTGCGGGGATCCCCTTCGGGTCGGTCAACGGTGGCTTGTTGGTTCCGCGCAGCTGCTCGCGGCCCCGGGAGACCGTCTGGAGGGTCTTGTTAAGCAGGATCTCGAACGCGGCAAGCTTCTGATCGACATAATCCTCGGCCTCGACACGGATCTTCGCGGCCCGCTCCTTGGCCTCGTCGATGATCCGCTCCCCTTCGCGCTGGGCGGCGTGGACGATCTCGGTCCGAGATAGCAACCGATCGCGGCTCTCCTGCGCCTCCGCGATGATCCGCTCGCCTTCCTTGCGGGCCCGCTCGATGAGCTCGTCCCGGTCCTTGCTCATCCACCGCGCTTGGCGGACCTCGTCGGGAACCTCTTCTTTGAGCTGCGCCAAGAGCTCGAGCAGCTCCTCGCGATTCACGACCGCACTGGACGACAGAGGCAACGCCTTCGCCTCTTCGATAAGCACCTGGAGCTCGTCGATCCGCTCGATCAGGTCCATCTGTCTATCTCCTTGGAATCAAGTTGTGGATGGGAAAGGATGCCATGCCTCACGGAACGCGGTCGGCCAGCGCCTTAGCGACGCCTGGGGGCACCAATCCTTCGACATCGCCGCCGTACTTCGCGACTTCCTTGACGAGGCTCGAGGAAAGGAAGGCCCACGAGGGTTTGGACGTGATGAACAACGTGTCCATGCCGGGCAGGAGGGTGGAATTCATCTGAGCCATCTGGAGCTCGTACTCGAAGTCGGATATGGCTCGCAGGCCTTTGACCACGATCGACAGCTCCTTGCTGCGGGCGAAGTCGACCAGAAGTCCGTCGAACGACTCGATCTCGATGTTGTCTACGTGGCTCAGCGCGTCGGCCAGCAGCTCCTTGCGTTCGTCGAGAGTAAAGAGGGGCTCCTTCGAGGGATTCGCTATCACCGCGACGATCACGGTGTCGAAGTATCGAGCGGCTCTCTCGATGACGTCGATGTGCCCGTTCGTGGGCGGGTCATAAGAGCCCGGACAGAGGGCTGTATGCATGAGGTTTGAGGCCTAGTCCTCGTCCTCGTGGCAGAACATGAGGATGCGAGCCTGTCCGTACTCGCGCTCCCATTCCAGATTCAGTCCCAGTGGGTTCAGCTTGGCTTCCTTGTGCGGACGATGAACGACGATCTTGCCCGCATCCGACAACCACCCTCCGAGGACGAGAGCCTCGAGGTCAGATCGCACACCGGGGACCGCCACCGTGTAAGGAGGGTCGACGAAGATCAGGTCCATGCGCTTGTCGGCGTGACGCGAGATGGTGGTCGGAACATCGGCCCACAAGACCTCGGACTTACGGCCGAAGCTCGTTGTCTTGATGTTCTCCTCGAGTTTCACGATCGCGTCACGCTCTTTCTCTACGAACGTGGCCTTCTTGGCTCCTCGCGACAGGGCTTCCAGACCGAGGGAGCCGGACCCCGCATAGAGGTCGAGCACCCGCATCCCGGACACGTCGCCGAGCGCGGAGAAGAGCGATTCCTTCATCCGCTCCGTCATCGGACGTGTGCCCGCGGGGGGTGACTTGAGCCGGCGTCCCTTGGCGGTACCGGCTGTGATCCGCATCATCGGTGCAATCCTAAACGGTGCGAACCCTGGCCGCCCTCAGTGGGTCGCCCGAGGGCGTACCGGGATGAGGGGGCTATCCGGATTGGACTACGTCTAGGGCTCCTTCGGGGAAGCGGTCGCGCATCTCTCGGGCGAGGGCTTCGTGGCCCCATTCGGTCAGCTCGGGGTCCTCGTCGAGAAGAGCGATCGCCTCATCCCTCGCCTTCTCCAGGATCTCGCGGTGCTCCAGGACGCGGGCCATCTTCAGCTGGGGCATGCCCGATTGCCGGGCACCGAAGAGTTGACCCTCTCCCCTCTGCTTGAGATCGACGAGGGCGAGCTTGAACCCATCCCGCGTCGCGACGACCGAGGTCAAGCGCTCGTGGGCCAGGGCGATACCCGGGTCTTCGGCAGCTTTGGAGAGGTCGAGATCAGTTGCCAAGACGCAGTACGACTGGTGCTCGCCGCGTCCGATGCGGCCTCGTAGTTGATGCAGTTGGGCGAGTCCGAACCGCTCCGCGTCTTCGATCAACATCACACTTGCGTTCGGGATGTCGACGCCCACTTCGATGACGGTGGTCGCAACGAGCACTTGAGTGGTGCCGTCTCGGAAGGCAGTCATCGCGGCTTCCTTCTCGGCCGACTTCATGTCGCCGTGGACCAGGCCAACGGAAAGGTCGGGAAAGACGTCTTCTGCGAGACGAACGGCTTCGGACTTGGCGTTACGGAGCTCGGTCTTGTCGGACTCGTCGCGTAGCGCATAGACCACGAAGGCTTGCCGTCCCTCGGAAACCTGATCACGGATCAGGTCGTAAGCCTGGTCACGGTCTTTGTCTCCCGCTGCGAGCTTCGTCTCGACCGGTTGGCGGCCCTTCGGCAGTTCGTCGAGGATGGAAACGTCTAGGTCTCCATAGATCGTCACAGCAAGGGTGCGCGGGATCGGAGTTGCCGTCATCACGAGGATGTCGGGCTCCCCGGCCGCCCCCTTCTCGCGAAGGCTCTTCCGTTGATGGACCCCGAAGCGGTGCTGTTCGTCAACGACGGCAAGTCCTAAGCGCGCGAACTCGATCGTCTCTTGGATCAATGAGTGAGTGCCGATCAAGAGATCGACATCGCCCGATGCGACGTCCGCAAGGACCTGCTCTCGTTGTGCCGCCGGAGTAGATCCGGTCAACAGTCGCACCACGGGGCGCCGGGACATCCCTGCGAACAGGTTCCGGCTTTCCGCTTCACCGAACGCGCGATCGAGTAGCTCGCCGACGGTCAGGTGATGCTGCTCGGCAAGGACCTCTGTCGGCGCCATCAACGCAGCTTGGTGACCCCCTTCGATCGCGATCAAACAGGCATAGAGCGCCACGACAGTCTTACCCGATCCGACCTCGCCCTCTATCAGGCGGTGCATCGGATACGTTTTCGTCAGATCGTCGGCTACCTCGTCGCATGCCTTGCGCTGCGCTCCGGTGAGTTTGAAAGGGAGCTCGGCAACGAACGTCTCCGCAAGAGAATCCACTAGGGCCTTCGGATGAGCTATCCCCTTGACGGTTCGCTCGAGCTTGCGCTTTCGGTACACGAGACCGAGTTGCAAGGTGAACACCTCGTCGAAAACGATCCGCCGCCGCGCCTGGATCACCTCGTCCTTCGTGTCGGGGAAGTGGATCAGGCGGATGGCGTCGGAGCGCGGCATGAGTCCGAGCTTCCGATAGATGTCGCGCGGCACCGGATCCATGATGTCGCCTAGCGTCTTCAGGGTCTCCCAGATGACCTTGCGGATCTGGTCGCTCGTGAAGTCTTGAGTGGCCGGGTAGATCGGGATGATCCGGCCGACGTTGAACGGCTCCTTGCCGGTCTTGACCATCTCGAACCGGGGCATCGTCATCTGAAGCTTGCCCTTGAAGAGGCCGATCCGGCCGTAGAAGAACGCTTCGGTCCCCTCTGAGAGGGCGCGAGTGACCCAGGTTGTGTTGAACCACGTGACCTCGATCGACCCCGTCTCGTCGCCGATCTGGCCCTTGATCAGCGTGCGCTTCTTCTTGCTATTGCCTTTGGGTCGTATCTCGACCGGGCGACCGATCGCACGGACCTTTGCAAGGACCTGTACCTCTCCAGTCTCGCCGTTAGCCGCCAGCGTCTTGATATCGGCGATCGTTCTCAAAGCGGTGCGATCGACATGGCGACGGGGATAATGCT
>JAXDJQ010000051.1:0-2694 GCA_034667565.1 Actinomycetota bacterium | reverse complement strand
CGTAGTCCCCTCAGCGGAGGTCTCCGGATCGCAGTCCGGCGCGCAGAACGATGGCTCTGGTTTCAGGCTCCTCACGGGGCGGTTGATCTATGACGAGGGCCACATGGTGTCCAAGTCGGTTGCGTTGCGGAACCTGCAGCGGAAGCCCTTCGTCGAGATCAACGACGAAGACGCTAAGGAGCTCAACGTCTCCGACGGCGATGAGGTGGTTCTCTCGTCGAACGGAACCGAGGCGACCGTTGCCGCGGTCATCTCCGACATCGCGGCGGGGAACGTGTTCGTTCCTTATGACCAGGTCGGGTTGCGGGCCAACACGCTGATGGATGGTTCGGGACGGGTCGAGGTGAGGCCGGCGTGAGTTGGGTCGTCGACTTCTTGGGGGCAGCGGTCATCACCGCGATCGTGAAGGTCGTGATCGCATTCCTGGCTCTTCTGCTGACGACGCTGATCGTCATCTGGGCCGAGCGCAAGATCCTGGGAGATATGCAGGCGCGTGTCGGACCGAACCGATGGGGTCCGTTCGGGTTGCTTCAGACCCTTGCGGACGGCATCAAGCTCTTCTTCAAAGAGGACTTCCGACCGCGCAACGCGGACCGTTGGGTGTACGCGATCGCTCCCGTTGCTGCGATGGCGCCGTCGTTCCTAGCGTTCGCTGTTGTCCCGCTCGGCGACAAGGTGCACCTGTTCGGCCGTGACATCGGCTTGTTCGTCAGCGACCTGAACATCGGCATCCTTTACTTCCTCGCGATGGGATCGCTCGGCGTCTACGGGATCGTGCTTGCGGGTTGGGCCTCGGGTTCGAAGTACCCATTGCTTGGGGGTATCCGCTCCAGCGCCCAGATGATCAGTTACGAGATCGCTCTCGGGTTGTCGTTGATACCGATCGTTCTCGTCGCCGGGAGTCTCTCGACCGTCGACATCGTTGCCCACCAAGGTGGAACGATCGGTGACGTCACGTTCTTCGACGGTGTTCCGGTCCTCGAGCAGATCGCCAACGTCTTCCGTTATTTCCCAAACTGGTACATCTGGTCGCAGTGGCCGGCGTTTTTGCTGTTCCTGATCGCGGGCATCGCCGAGACGAATCGGGCTCCCTTCGACCTTCCCGAGGCCGAGACGGAGCTGGTCGCCGGATTCCACACCGAATACTCGGGGATCCGCTTCGCGATGTTCTTCCTCGGTGAGTACATCCACGTCGTTGTCATCTCCGCGATGGCGGTGACGCTGTTCTTCGGTGGATGGCACGGCCCCCACTTCGACTTCTTGCCATGGATATGGCCGTTGTTCTGGTTCACGTTGAAGACGGCTTGCTTCATCTATCTATTCGTGTGGTTGAGGGCTACGTTGCCGAGGCTTCGCTATGACCGGTTGATGTGGCTGGGGTGGAAGCGCCTCATCCCCGGTGCGCTCCTTTGGATCATGGTCACCGCGATCGTGAACACGGAAGGCGTGTCGCGTAACGCTCGACTTGCAGTCTTCGGGACCCTGTTCGTGGTCGTTCTGATCTGGGTCGGACGCGGTGACCCACGCCTCTTCGAGAGCGTTGCGCCGCAACGTACGAAAGCGACCGTCTGATGGCGATCCCCGAGATCCTCACCGGCATGAGGACGGTCATCACGAACGTCTTCCGTAAGAAGGACACGGTGCAGTACCCGGAGGTTCGCCGGATGCCGTTCCCTCGCTACAAGGGCCGTCACATCCTCGACCGCCATCCGGATGGTCTCGAGAAGTGCATCGGATGTGAGTTGTGCGCCGGTGCGTGTCCCGCCGATGCGATCCAGGTCGTGGGGGCCGAGAACACGCCCGAAGCGCGCTATTCACCGGGCGAGCGCTACGCGCAGCTCTACCAGATCAACTATCTCCGCTGCATCTTCTGTGGCCTCTGTGTCGAGGCATGTCCCACCGAGGCGCTCTTGATGACTACCGAGTACGAGATCTCGGGGGATTCGCGTGAGGGCCTCATCTACACGAAGGATCAACTGATCGTGGACTCACCCATCGTTCGGCACTGGCCCACTAAGAAGGAACTGTCGGCCGATCGTGACCTCATTCCCGATGCATCCACCAGCATGCGCGTCGGGTTCGACGATGACGCGCAGGAGGCACCCGCGGGCGTCATCAGGTACTCGGACGGCCAGGACCCCGTCGTGAAAGGCCCCAAGGACAGATGAGCTGGGAGCAATTGATCTTCGGGGCGGTCTTCGTCGTCGCGCTTGGTTCATCCCTAGCGATGTTGTTCATGCGCAACGCCGTCCACGTTGCGCTCTACCTCGTCGCGGCACAGATGGCCTTGGCACTCGCGTTCCTTCTGCAGGGAGCGTTCTTCATCGCGGCGGTGCAGATCATCGTTTACGCCGGGGCGATCATGGTGCTGTTCCTCTTCGTGATCATGTTGCTCGGCGTCGATACGCGCGAGGCATTGATCGAGCCGTTGCCGGCTCAACGTCCCCTTGCGATCGGGTTGGGAGGGTTGCTCGCGGCCGAGATCATCTACGTCGCGTGGAAGGGCCTTGCCCTAGTCACCGGCGCCGGCGCTAACGCCCAAGCCTTGGATGAGATCAACCGAAACCCCGGCAACGTTAAGGCGCTCGCAAGGCTCTTGTTCAGCAGCTACCTCTTACCGTTCGAAGCTACTTCCGTGCTTCTGGTTGTTGCGATCGTCGGAGTCATGATCCTCGCTCGGCGGATGAGCACATT
>JAXDJQ010000050.1:0-4989 GCA_034667565.1 Actinomycetota bacterium | reverse complement strand
GATGGCGCCGACCTGTTCGCGATGTCAGACGGCGACCGTACCCGCCAGCGTGCGCAGCGCATGGGCTTCATCTTTCAGTCCTTCAACCTGATCCCCGTCCTGTCCGCGACGGAGAACGTCGAACTCCCACTTCTGGTTAACAACGTGGCTGCGAAGGCCGCTCGTGAACGCGCACGGGAGATGCTTGCCCGCGTTGGACTGGCCGATCGCGCTAACCACCGACCGGGGGAGCTTTCCGGTGGCGAGCAGCAACGTGTCGCGGTTGCCCGCGCTCTAGTAGCAGAACCAGCACTCGTGTGGGCCGATGAGCCCACAGGCGCGCTCGACAGCAAGACGGCCGGCGAGATCGTGGAGCTGTTGCGCGAGGTAAACGCAGCCGGGCAGACCCTCGTGGTCGTCACTCATGACGAGATCGTCGGACACTCCGGCCAGCGACTAGTGCAGGTCTGCGACGGTTTGATCGTGCGGGACGGCGACACGGTAGTCCTGCCTGATGGTTCTCCTACTGAGTTGCCCGTTGCCCCCGCCCCGGTGGCAGTGTGAATGCCGTAGCTGTCCTGGGTGGAATCGCCCTTCTTCTTCTGCTTCCGCTCGTCGTGGCAGCCATACGTCAGCGCACGTTATTCACCATGGCCATCCGCAACATCAGCCGTCGCCGCGCAGAGGCGATCCTGGTGATCGGTGGCGCGCTCTTAGGTACCGCGATCATCACTTCTTCATTGGTCGTCGGAGACGTCATCACGGCGTCCTTCGCCGATAGTGCCCGAACCGAGCTTGGCCCGATCGACATCACGGTCACCGCCTCCAAGAACGCGGATATGCACGACGTGGCAGCTCAGGCCGAGGCCGCTGACATCGGAACCATCGATGGTTTGTTGGCGACGACGACGAGCACGGGGACGTTGCAAGCGCCGGGCCATGATGCAGCCATACCGCAGGTCCGTATCGCGGAGTTCGATCTCGCCGCTGCACGTGACTTCGGCTCAGATCCACAGATCACGGGCCTGTCCGAGACCGGCGCACTAGCGTCCGGTGAGGTCCTGATAAACGAGCGCACCGCTGCTGAGCTCGAGGTGGCGGCCGGGGATTCCTTGATGCTGCACGCGTATGGTTCCAAGGTCGACCTCGTCGTCAGTGACGTGGTGGCCGAGGTTGGACTGGCCGGTTACGGCGGAGCGATCGTGGCTCCGGGAACGATCGAGGCTCTCTACGGGACGACTACGGTGGTGGCCGCCGCACCGCGCCACCAGCTGCTGGTTTCCCTAGATGGCGGCGTGCTGGACACCCGTGACATCTCAGATGCCACCGTTTCAGCCCTAGATGGTGCTTTCGCAGGGCTTCCAGGTGTGGAGATCGAAGCTTCCAAGGCCGCTGTCTTAGATGACGCCGAGAGTCAGGGAGCGGGCCTCAGCAAGTTGTTCAGCACGATCGGGGCGTTCAGCGTGCTGGCAGGCATCCTGCTGTTGATCAACCTGTTCGTGATGCTCGCCGAAGAGCGCAAGACCGAATTGGGCATGCTGCGGGCGGTTGGCTTCACCCGTCGGCGACTCACGCGCGTCTTCGCGGTCGAAGGAGCCGTCTACGCGCTCGCCGCCTCCGTGTTGGGGGCCATCGCGGGCATCGGCATCGGTTGGCTGGTCGCAGTGGTTGCTGGTCCTATCTTCGGCTCGACCGAGAACGGATCATCTACGCCGGTCGTGATCAAGCCTCTGAGCCTCGCTATCGGTGCCACCACCGGACTGGTGATCTCGATGATCACGATCTGGGTGACCAGCCTTCGCATCGCGAGGCTCAACATCATCCGGGCCATCCGAGACCTTCCCGAGCCCAAGGTCGTCAAGGTGCGAAAGCGCATCCTTGCGCTCGGAGCTCTAGGCATCGTTGCCGGCGCAGCGCTAAGCACCGCTGGCTACTCGGGCAAGAGTGCTATCCCGTTGATGCTCGGCATTCCGCTTGCCGCCTTCTCTGCGTCGCCGTTGCTGCGCAAGCTTCTCCCGGAACGGTTCGCGCGCCAGATCGTCGCGGGCACCGTTCTCGCGTGGGGTCTAGGGGTCGATCCGTTGTTCCCCGACATCATGGGAGATGCAGAGATCATCGTCTTCGTCATCCGCGGCGTCGTGCTGACCGCAGGGGCCGTTTCTTTCGCCGTCAGCCTGGATCGTGTGTGGACCTTGGCCATCGAACTGCTGGGGCGCGGAGGTCGCGGACTCGCTCCGAGGTTGGGCATCGCGTACCCGCTCGCGCGCAGGTTCCGCACCTCGATGTTGCTCGGGATGTTCTCTCTCGTCATCTTCACCGTGACGATCCTCACCGGGTTCTCGGCTTCGTTCAGCAACGCCACCGGCAACACGGTGGACAAGATCGCGGCCAACTACGACATCGTGGTCGACACGAATCCGGCCAATCCGATCGATGTCGGCGCGCTCGCGAACCGTGACGACGTCAAGGCTGTCGCGGGCCTTTCTCGAGGCGTTGCCAACTTCGATGCGCCACACCTCGATGCTCCTCGATCCTGGCCCATCACCGGATTCAACGCGGATCTGCTCGCCCGCGGGACGCCAGGACTATTCGCAAGGGACCCGGCCTATGGGAGCGATGCGGAGGTCTATAAGGCAGTGCTCAACGACCCGTCGCTCGCGATCGTGCCAGAGAACTTCCTGGTAGCAGGCGTAGACCTCGCAGTTTTCCAAGCGGGAGACACGTTCACAGTCATCGAGCCTGGAAGTGGCAAAGCGCATGAGTTGACCATCGCGGCGTTGGGCCAAACGGATTGGCTCGAGAACGGAGCGCTTGTCAGCCACGACCTGACCACCACGCTGTTCGGTGCCCGAGACGTCATCACACGGACCTATGTTGCGGTCGCCGATGGCGCGGATGCCAACGTCGTGGCCTCGGCCCTGAACTCCGACTACGTCGAACAAGGAGCCGAGGCTCGCACCTTCCTTGATATCGGAACCGAAGGTCAGGCCCAGCTGATGGGCTTCCTGGCAATCATGCAGGGTTTCCTCGGCTTCGGTCTGTTGGTCGGCATCGCCGGTCTCGGTGTGGTGATGGTCCGCGCGGTCCGCGAGCGTCGCAAGGAGATAGGGATGCTCCGGGCCATGGGGTTCCAGAAGGGTCTCGTTCGCACCGCGATGCTGTCTGAAGCGAGCCTCATCGCCGTGCAGGGCACATTGATCGGGGCCGTGCTGGGACTCATCACGACGAAACAGTTGCTGGCGGGGACGAACGAGTCGTTCGGCGACGAACCGGTGGCCTTCATCGTGCCTTGGGTCGGGCTGATCCTGATCCTGGCGCTTCCGCTCGTTGCATCCTTGGCGGCGACACTGGGACCAGCGTCGCGCGCAGCAAAGATCCGACCTGCCGTCGCCCTACGGGCCGCGGACTGACCTAACAAGTTCACGAACATAGAAAAGGAGTGACGCCATGCAGCTAGAAGCAACCATCCAACCGAGTCGATTGACCGTCGATTACCCAGACAGGGAACTGAACCGCCTGACCACTTTCTTCCGTCTGTTCGTCGCGATCCCGATCCTGATCGTCCTCGGCACAGTCGCCGGCGGCGTGTGGGAGTGGAGCTATGACAACGGCAAGGAGGCAGCCGCGGCCGCGGGGGGTCTGCTCTTCTTTGGGCCTCTGTTGATGATCTTGTTCCGTCAGAAGTATCCGCGTTGGTGGTTCGACTTCAATCTCCAACTCGTCCGCTTCTCCACGAGGGTCTCGTCTTATCTCGCGCTGATGTCGGACAACTACCCGTCCACAGACGAGGAGCAGTCGGTTCACCTCGATCTCGAGTACCCGAACGTGAAGCAGGATCTCAATCGTTGGCTGCCGCTGGTGAAGTGGTTCCTCGCCATCCCCCACTTCATCGTGCTGTTCTTCCTCGGCATCGCGTCGATGTTTGCGGTCATCTTCGCTTGGTTCGCCATCCTGTTCACCGGCAGGTACCCACGCGGCCTCTTCGACTTCGTCGAAGGCGTCATGCGTTGGGGGCTCCGGGTTGAGGCCTATTCGATGCTTTTGATCACCGACCAGTACCCGCCGTTCAGGCTCGCCGCGTGACGACACAGATGAAAGCGATTGTGCGCGACCGCTACGGTCCATGTGATGTTCTCGAACTCCGCGACATGGACAAGCCGGAACCGGGATCAGGTGAGGTATTAGTGGGCGTGCACGCGGCCGGAGTGGATCGCGGAACGTGGCACGTGATGACTGGCCTCCATACCCGATCCGCCTCGCGGGCTACGGATTCCGGGCGCCGAAGAACCCCGTACTTGGTTCAGACGTGGCGGGAGTCGTGGAGTCAGTAGGGAATGGCGTGACTAGCTTCAAACCGGGAGACGAGGTTTTCGGCCTCGCGAGAGGCTCCTACGCCAACTACGCGATCGCTCGTGCGGACAAGCTCTCAGCCAAGCCGACCAACCTGACTTTCGAACAGGCCGCTGCTGTCCCGACCTCCGCTGCGAGCGCTTTGCAAGCGCTCCGGAAAGGCGACGTGCAACGCGGACAGAAGATCCTGATCATCGGTGCATCCGGTGGAGTGGGAACCTTCGCGGTGCAGCTCGCCAAAGCGTTCGGTGCTGAAGTCACCGGCGTGGCCAGCACCACGAAGGTGGATCTCGTGCGCTCTATCGGCGCCGACCACGTCGTGGATTATCAGAAGGAGGATTTCGTCGACGGTGAGCACCGTTACGACCTCATCATCGATATCGGGGGGAACTCTTCTCTGTCTCGCCTGCGACGCGCCCTGACCCCCAAAGGGAATCTGGTGATCACCGGAGGAGAGACCGATGGCCGTTGGCTCGGCGGCGTGGATCGCCAACTGAGGGCCCAGATGTTGTCCCCTTGGGTCCGCCAGAAGCTCGGGACCTTCATCGCGAAGGTTGGTACCGATGACCTTGTCTTCCTAAAGAACCTCATCGAGAAGGGAAAACTCACACCGACTATCGATCGGACCTACCCGTTGAGCGAAGTGCCCAAGGCGATCGC